>JAYTAU010000465.1:0-21800 GCA_043737375.1 Planctomycetia bacterium | reverse complement strand
AAGCGTTCCACGCCCCGCTCCCGCAAATCCACCTTCTCGCCGTCGGTGACCTCATCCATTTCGCCGCCGCGCAGCTTCTGGTGGATGCGCCACTTATCAGCGGTCTTGCCGACTAGCTTGAGCAGCTCGGCCTTGGTGATGAACTGCGTGGTCACCACGAACCGCTCCTTGTCGATGCGAATGCGATAGCGCTTCGCACGCGGCACCCGCTTGCCCTGTTTGACAAGCTCTTCGACATCAACTTCCTCTTCCTCAAAATCAACTTCTGGCTCCGTAGCCATCAAAACCTCCTGGGCCGTGGCCCGGTTGGAAATCCTTCCCATCAGGAATTTGCCGCACCAGCGAAAAACCCCTATATTGACGGGCTTAGGCCGTGCCAGCACTGTGCTGCCATCGACCTGCACCTAATTGCCGACCAGTTGCCCGACTTCGCCAAAGAATCCAAAAGATTTTTCGCGGCGATTCTGTCTCGCCCACCGGCATTAGGTATTAGTGGGCGAAGAAGCCCACCATTGGTCTAGGGAAAGGCGAAGTGGACGAACTAATTGCACTTAGCGACGTGGAGCAGGAGGCGCTATTGAAGCGCCTGACTGTCCATGCGCATTGCAAGATGCGGCACCTCACCTGGCGCGGGGTGTACGTGAACAAGGGCGACGCTGTGCCGGGGGGTTATGAAGCCTACGACTTCGCCCTCGATGCCATCGAGAAGATGCTCGACGGGCGGCGGCCGTGGAACCGGGAGAAGTATCCGACAATTGAGGCGGCGTTACGCGCTACTATCGACAGCGACATCAACCACTTGGCGGATTCGGCCGATAATGCCCGAGGCCGCCGTTTGGCGCTGGAGTCGTCCAAGCGTGAAACCGCCCAAGCCTATGAAGTGCCAGGAACTGAGCCCAATCCTCTCAATACCGTAATCGACCGCGATTGGCAGGATCGCTTCCACAAGGCGGCGATGAAAGAATTGAAGGACGACGAGTTCCTAATCAAGATATTTGAGTGCCTTGAGGCAGAGATCACCAAGCCCGAAGAAATTGCGATCATGCTCGACACGACCGTAGAGGAAGTGAACAACGGGAAAAAACGCCTGCGTCGCAAGTTGGAAAAGCTCGACGGGAAATGCCCGCCTCCCAAGCGGAGGGCGAAAGTATGAACGACGACATCCTCCACAAGTACCGGGTTTGGGACCGCCTGTTTGAATTGCTGTACCCATGCGATGAGACCCTCACCGACCAAGAGGTTGATGCCGAAATCAATCGCCTCGGTATCGACATGAAACCCGCGTTTCAACGCCTTCACAAGATGATGGAGGCTCAGAGGGCAAAGGCTCAGTTTGCATCGGCAAAAACGAAACGGGCGACAATTGGCGAACGCATCCGCGACGTTGTCGCGCCAAGACTCGATGACCTTCGCCAACGAGTCAATGACTTTGTTGGGAAGATGAAAGGCGACGAGGCTCAACTCGCTTACTTTCACAAGTTAGAAGGGGCTGCCAGCGAGGAAGACCTACAATCGCTTCTTGATGATTTGGAAAAGCTCGAAGCCATGCAAGAGTTACGGAATGACTCCGAAAGCAAGTAAAACATTACCGCTTGCCGAAGCCTCCAAACTCTGGTCGCTGTATGGCTTCACCTCGCCCAAGGATTTGATCCTCGAAGACCTGGCGATGGCGATGAATATCTTTGTGGTCGATGCCCGGCTGGACTCCGCCGCCGCGCGGCTTGTTCGCAAAGGCGACTACGGGCTGATCCGAGTCAGCGACGGACTTCGTATCTCTGGTCAACGGCGATTTGCAATCGCGCACGAAATCGGCCATTTCTTGATGCACAAGAAGGTCTCGCAGTTGCTTGCCTGCACCGACTCCGACATGCGGGCGAGCTACCGATCAAGCCCTTACGAGATCGAAGCCAGTATCTTCGCCGGGGCGCTGCTCATGCCGAGGGAACTTTTTCAGGCCCGGATTGCTAGGACGGTTCCAACGACAGATGTCATCAAAGACCTGGCCAGCGAGTTCGACACCTCGCTCACCGCTACGGCGCTGAGATATGTCGAAACGTCCAACGATTATTGTGTCTTCGTCGTTTCCGAAAACAACAAGATTCGCTGGTGGCGGGCCAGTGATTCGTTCGGCAACCATAACCTTTGGCTTGAGAGCAAGAACCAGCTACCCCGATATAGCGCCGCCACCGAATACTTCCAAGATGGTGAGGCTCCGGACGGCCCGATTGAGGTGGATTTCAAGGACTGGTTTGGGGAGATGCCAGACATCGACGCCGATCACGTCTTGGAGCAGGCTATTCCGCTACCCGAGTTCGACCAGGTAATTAGCCTCATTTGGCTTCCGTAGGCCGCGACATGGTCACCAAAGAGGAATTTGAGATACTTCGCGCGCTACTTGATGAAACTTATGAAGAACTCGAATGACCGTGGCGTATTCGCTATGATGCGGTAATGTCCAAGTATCCTCCCATCATCGAGCAGATCATTGCCCTAAATCCGCTCCCCGAGCTATCGCCGCCTCACGGGCCTTCCCAAGAAGTCCGGCACCTCCTCCAAGGCATCAAGCTCGACGAGCTTTTCCCTTCCCCGATCGTTTCCCACACCGCCGCCTATGCCTGCCTCGCCGGATTGTGGCTTCGCGTTGACGGCCTTGAAGAGTGCCACCAAATTGTCCAGCAGGAGCCGGGAGAAATTTTGTCTGCACTGAATTTGCACTCTAAGGCAAGTAAACCGTTGCAAAACATGGGTTCTGTGCAATTGGTGGAAAACGATAAAGCCCGAGAATCACAGCATTTACGTGAAATGACAACGACGTTCGCCTACTGGCACGGCATCATGCATCGTCGCGAGCCCGACTATGGCAATGCCAAGTATTGGTTTCATCGCGTTGGGCAGCATCCGGTGCATGACGAGTTGATGGCGGTCGCACGCGAGCTGGCCGGTGCAATGCAAGCCGATGCCCCCACCGCCGTAAACGCGGCGCATGACCCGCGGGCCATTTACCTTGCTGCTGGAACTACCTGGGATGCCGACCGCTTTGTGGACTTTTGCGAAGCGACCGCACACGGCAGGAGCCGAGTCCCATCGGCGACGCTTGCAACTGAGAACCATTACGATGCGGTTGAAAGTTTTTGCCGGCAAATGCAGCGGCGGGAATGCGAGATACTCCTAAAATTCTGTTGGCAACGCGCGATCGGTTGATAATTCGCCGCTAATGTTCGACATCGCTAGTCAATCTTCTTGCTCAGCGTGCGCCGCAGAATTAGAATCCGGTGCAACAAGCGACGATCTTCGATTGATCTGAGGGGGGTCATCCATCGTTCGCTTAAAATTCTTTGCCAGGACCTGAACGCATGACATATCCAACTTGTGGAATGAGATGGTTTGCAAGTCTCGCGGTGATCGCGCTGCTGGCTACCGGCTGTAGTGGAAAACCGACCAAGCGAATTGTATTTCTTATCAACACCGATTCCCCGTATTGGGATACCTGCCGTGCGGGCATGTTAGATGCCGAAAAGCAACTTAACCTTGCGGTCGACGGACTGACGACGGTTAAGGAAGGTAACGATGGCACTCCGAAAGGGCAAATCGACAAGCTGCGCGAATTCGGCAACCAGGCCGACATCGTGGCGGTCGCCATCTCGCCGATTGTGGCCGATAATGCCTCTATTGCCGAGGAAATGAAAAAACTTCGCGACAAAGGGGTCGCGGTAATCTGCGTCGATAACGACTTGGACGAAAAGTACCACGGCTCACGTCAGTTTTATATCGGCACCGACAATAAGAAGGCCGGTCGACAACTGGGCCTATGTGCCAAGGCATTGCGACCCGACGGGGGCGAGTATGTTCAATTCGTCGGTCGCACCGGCGCGCAAAACGCGATCGAGCGCATGAACGGATTTGCCGAAGCCGTCGGCACCGAAAAGTTCAAGGAACAGGCGCGCATGGAAGACGAAATCAATCGCACCAAGTCACGCGACAACGTGCGCGATGCGATTACCAACTTTCCCAAGCTGGCAATTTTGGTCGGCATCTGGTCGTACAATGCCCCGGCGATTGTCGATGTGGTGAAAGAGAAAAATCGCACGGATCTGGCCGTTGTCACCTTCGACGCCGAGAAATTGGCCATCGCCGGCATGGGCGAAGGAAACATCCACGCCATGGTAGTGCAGAACCCATTCGACATGGGCTTTCAAATGGTGAAAGTCATGAAAGCCTTGCACAAAAAAGATGACAAAACCGTCAAGGAAATGTTTCCCAAACAGGGTGAACCGGGGGGCGACATTTACGAAACCGGCTTGAAAGTCGTGATTCCCGATGACAAGTCGCCCGTCAAGAATGCCACATTCGAATCTGGAACGGAAGTGCTCACGCTCGATGATTTCCGTGCTTGGCTTGCCAAGTACAAGCTGGAGGAGTCATGAGCGATGCGAGCTGGTCGCGGGCCCTTAGAAGGTTGTTTGGTCTGAACGAATGGAAGCTGGTCGCAACGATATTATGCGTCGTCGTGCTCACCGCGCTGATCGATACGAATCACAGCTACTGGTTTGACCCGCTTAACAGCTCCAAGCTCATCCTGCGCAACTCGGTGATGCTGGGCATATTTGCCTTAGGCAGTGCCGTGGTGATTATCTCAGGGGGCATCGATTTATCGACCGGGTCGATGATCGCGTTCTCGGGATCGATCTGCGCCATTTTTTTGATGGTGCTGGATCCCGAGGGACTGCAAAAGAGCCAGCTTAGCGGCGGCGCCATTTCGCTGGCGGTTGCCGGCACGCTGATCATCGGACTGTTGGTCGGCAGCCTGCACGCTTGGTTGATTACGGTGATTCGCTTGCCGCCGTTCATCGCCACGCTGGCCACGTTGGTCGGCCTGCGCAGTCTGGCACGAATCTTGATCGAAAACGTGTCGGAGACGGTCATCGGTCGACGCAGCACCAGCTTCAGTATCTCGGATCCGTATTTTCGCGCTTTCGGCCAAGAAGTGATCTATCCGACGATCATCTTTACGGTGTTGGCAATCCTGACGTGGATTATGCTCAGCCGCACGGTGTTGGGCCGGCATCTAATGGCAATGGGCGGCAACGAACAGGCGGCCCGACTCAGCGGCATCCAGACCGATCGATTGAAATGGTTCGCCTACTGCTTTAGTTCGGTTTTGGCGTCGATCGCGGGAATTCTGATCATCGGCAACGAGGCAGTCGCCGACCCGCAAACCCAGGGTCAACTGGCCGAACTCAACGGCATCGCCGCGGCGGTCGTCGGCGGATGTAGTTTGCAAGGGGGCGTGGGCACGATTCCGGGCGTCGTGCTGGGTTGCTTCTTCTTGCGGATTGTAACCGATTCGGTCTCGAAGATCGTTAAGGGGGGTGCGAGTCTTTATGAAGGCATCGTCGTCGGCATCGTGGTGGTGCTGGCCGTCGCTTTTAGCCAAGTCCGTGCCCAGGGACAACAGCGTAAACAGTTTTTTCCCGGCGCGTTGGGTTGGGTCGCCGCGTTGGTGCTGGCGCTGATCGCGGCGTCGTTGGCGGGGGTATTTGCCGGGCGCTGGGCCGGTGTCGGAGCGGGTACGACGGTGTTCGGTCTGGCTGTCGCACTCAAGCTTCATGAACGAGCTTCACGGAATCACGAAGCCCCTGTTCGAACAGGAGGGAACGGAGGAAACCGAGAATCCAGTTGAGGACGTACTATTGTGTAAGGAAGCCGACAAATCGACCTGGGATGCCATGCCCACTGCCCTCTAGTGGGCATGAATCCGCGCGGGGCAATTTGACGATGAAACCAAAACAACGCACAGCAATCATGCCCACGCAAAGCCGTGGGCATGGCACCCAGCGGGTCATCTGCTATTAACTCAACTCTGTTTCCTCTTTTCCCTCCTGTTCATTCGTTTATTAATTTTTTGTCCGAGATTGTTAACACCGTGAACGAACCGCACATCGCCATTCGAAACATCACCAAGCGCTTTCCAGGCGTTATCGCGCTGGAGAACGTCTCCTTCGAGATCGCGCGCGGTGAGTTACACGCGATCATGGGCGAGAATGGTGCCGGCAAAAGCACGCTGATGAAAATCTTGGCCGGCGTGATTCCCGACTTCGAAGGGCAATTGCTGCTGCGCGGCGAGTCGGTGCGTTTTCGCGGCACGCTCGACGCCGAGCGGGCCGGCATCAGTATCATTCATCAAGAGCTGAATCTGGTCGAGCAGCTCTCGGCCGCGGCCAATATCTTTCTGGGTCGCGAGCGGCGCACATCGCTCGGGCTGCTGGATGATCGTGGCATGGAGCGCGCCGCCGCCGATTTGCTCGGGCAGCTCGAATGCGACGTTTCGCCGTTGGCCCTGGCCGGAACGTTGCGTGTGGGCGATCAACAATTGATCGAGATCGCCAAGGCATTGTCGCTTGAGTCCGATATTCTGATCATGGACGAGCCGACCAGTGCGCTAACCGAGACCGAGGTGGCCCGGCTGTATCGAGTGATCGATCGGCTGCGGCTGCGCGGGGTGACGATTTTGTACATCTCGCACAAAATGGACGAAGTCTTTCGTCTGGCCGATCGATTGACCGTGTTGCGCGACGGCCGACTGGTCCGTACCGTCGATCGGACGTCCATCACGCCCCGCGAAGTGACCCACTTGATGGTCGGTCGCGAGATCGAAGCCGCCCAAGAACACACGCCGCGCACGCCTGGAGCGACTGTGCTCGAGGTTCGCAATCTGTCGCTCCCGTGGACCGGCCATGCACGCGGTTGGAGACTCAAGGACATCAGTTTCTCGCTGCGAACCGGCGAAATCGTGGGTTTTGCCGGCCTGATGGGGGCCGGCCGAACCGAGTTATTGGAGAGCTTGTTCGGTGCAGCGGCCGAACCTGTTTCAGGCCAGATAATGCTCAACGGTCGACCCGTACGATTTCAACACCCGGCCGAAGCAAAACTGGCCGGCATCGCTTTAGTGACTGAGGATCGCAAGCGGCTTGGGCTGTTCAGTCATCTGAACGTGGCCGAGAATATCACGATCTGCACCTTGCGCGACGTGCTGTCCGGGGGGCTGATCAACTATGCGCGAGAGCAGACGACGGCCGCCGCATCGATCAACCAGCTTGGAGTTAAAACTTCCGGGCCGCGGTCTCGCATCACCAGCCTTAGCGGCGGAAATCAACAGAAGTGCATCATCGGCCGTTGGCTGTTGACACAACCGCAAATCCTGTTGCTCGACGACCCCACACGCGGGATTGATGTGGGTGCCAAAGCCGAACTGTATCGGTTGATGGATCAACTCTGTCGGCAAGGGCTGGCGATCATCGTCACTTCCAGCGAACTGCCGGAACTACTGACGGTTTGCGATCGGATCATGGTGTTGTGTGAAGGGCGACTGACAGGCGAGTTTTCGCGCGCCGAAGCGACGGAACAAAAGATCATGGAAGCGGCAACACGCTGTGAAATGACGAAGCACGAATGACCAATGACTAAGGTAGAATGCGATCGAAGGCAGTTTGGTCGGTGTTCAGTGTTCAGTGGGAACGTCGAAGCTAACACGTTCGTCCTTTGTACTTTGTAATTCGTAATTCTCCCTGATCCCCGACCCCTTCTTCAGCTTCCCACATACTTTGCATACACACTGCGTGCGACCGCCGGGTCTTCGGTCCCCCCGACGATAGCTCGTCCATCGGGAAAGACCGTCAACAAGTAGTCATCGATCGCCAATCGCAAGAGATAACGATTTTTGGTCAGCTTGCCGACGTTTGAAAGTTTTGCTGCCAGCGCATCGAGCGAGATCGCTTCGCCCACATGACTGAGTTGCACTGCGTTGCGTCCGCACAGAACCGCACTCTGACTGGTCTTTTCGCCGGCTAACCAAGGGAACTCTTCACCGCGACACGTTGGGCAGCCTCCTTGCTCGCGCATGCGATCCAGCTTGACGCGCCGCATTTGATTGTCCCACAAATCGACGACGGTCAACGCCCGGCTGATGCTGGCGCGATCGCCGACGAGCAACTTGATTGCTTCGCAGGCTTGAATCGACGCGACCAAATTGACCGCCGATCCGAGAATGCCCGCGGTGTCGCAGGTCGCCGTGCTGCCGCGCGGCGGCGGTTCGGGCATCAAGCAACGCAAGCAGCCCGGCTCGCCTGGGATGATGGTCATACTTTGCCCCTCGGCACCGATGCAGCCGCCGTAAACCCAAGGGATGCCCAGTTTGGCCGCGGCGTCGTTGACCAGAAATCGCGTCTCGAAATTGTCGGTCCCGTCGACGATCACATCGACACCGGCGCAAAGCGAAAGGATGTTCGTCGAGTCCACATCGGCAACGATCGGCTCGACCTCGACTGCCGAATTGATGCGACGCAATTTGTTGGCCGCGGCGATCGCCTTGGGCAGCATCGCCGCCAGATCGTCTTCGTCGAACAGCACTTGGCGTTGCAGATTGGTCAGTTCGACGAAATCGCGATCGACGATTCGCACATGGCCCACTCCGGCTCGGACCAAGGTGCCGGCTAGCACCGATCCGAGAGCGCCGCAGCCGCAGACCAGCACGCGAGCGGCCAGCAGTTTGAGTTGGCCCGCCTCGCCGATCGGCGCGTAGCGGATCTGGCGGGCATAGCGCGCGAGATCGGGTTGTTCTAAGTCGGTCACGAGAGATCTTTGAAATTTATTTCGGTCAGTCAGGAAAGGTTAACTCGCGCATAGGCGCGAAGACGCAAAGGAGGTTACTAACGGTTCAGAGGCATAGGGTTGTATTCGCGTCCATTCGTATCCATTCGCGGCTAATTTATTGCCTTCGTTGGAAGTCAGACCAAGTAACCGGCAAAATCTCCAATTGACGCTAGGTCCGCTTGCAATCGATCGCAACTGGGACGCGCGCTTTCGACACCGACAGTTCGATCTCGCCGCCAGATTAGCGTTGCCGACGGGTCGCTAGCGATTCGCTCTAAACTAGTTTGGTCGGTCAGCTCGCACAAGCGGGCATGCGCCCAAGGGTTAAGCTGTCCTTCCGTCCGACCGTCGTATTGTTCAGGCGTCGTTCGCGCTCCCGGAACGCCACGGAGGGCGTTCCCTACAGAGTCAACGGAGGTGGCACGCAGCGCGCTCCCTACAGAAACATCTGATTGCACCAGCACGACGTTGCGTGCGAATGATCGTAGTTCAAAGCCGGCGTCAATATCCGCGGGCAAGATCGCCAAACCCACGCTGGCGAAACGGCCGAGCCGCGCAAGTTCTACGTGTATCTGTTCGATACCATGCGTGCGCGTGTCCAATCTCGCGATCAGCAACGTGCCGCGGCGGTCGGCCAGCTCGCAGATTTCATCGCTCGGCGCGTCGAGCATGAGCGCGGTGCTGAGAACGTGCGCTAGTTCAATGTCGCTGGTGCCGAGCTGATTCAGAAATAATCCGCGCGGCACAAACCGTTTTCCGTCCAGATACAGCGACTTGCCCCGCACGCCCAATCGCCGCAAACCGAGGGTGCGTTCGAATCGCATCGGCTCACTGTTGCTTGAACTAGTTTCTCGGCTGACGATCTCAATCTGTATCCGATACAAAAACGGCAACTCGGGCGTCCAATAACACGGGTCAGGCACGACCGCCTCGGCCAGCAGCGTCTCGCCGGGTCCCTTGTCGGCCAGCGAAATCGTGGCTGGCAACGTGGTTGCGTAATCGCAGTGCGGTCCAATCACGCATCCGCGCAGGATCGTTTTATCGGGCAAACCGGATTTCGACACCCGCACATAGACGCGTGCCAATGCATCGCTGGCATCGCCAAAAAAGACTTCGATTTGTTCTGGCTCGATGGTCACACGTACCAATCTACCACGGAGGCGCGGAGACACGGAGGACAGAATAGGGAAAGAACTCGGAAGGTAAGAAGTAGTGAAACCCAAAACGTTGCTTTAAAGGTATGGCTGCATATCAATCCGCGTATTTCCAGCGAACGCCTTAAATCGTGCTACCATTTCCGTCTCCGCGCCTCCGTGGTAGATTTAATCTACGGCGGCGACTAGAGCCGCGTCGCGGGCGAAGACTTCGGCCAAGTAACGTCCCGTCGCCGAGCGCTCGTTTTGCGCGATCTGTTCCGGTGTGCCGATCGCCACCACGTCGCCCCCGGCGTCGGCCGCTCCCGGCCCCAAGTCGATGATATAATCCGCGGCCTTCATCATTTGCAGATTATGCTCGATCACGATTAGTGAATGTCCGACGGCCAGCAGCCCTTCGAAACAATCGAGCAATTGCGTCACGTCGGCAAAGTGTAAACCCGTGGTCGGTTCGTCGAGAATGAACAACGTCCGCGAGCGTTTGGCCGTGGACATATAGCCGGCCAGTTTGAGGCGTTGGGCTTCGCCGCCGGAGAACGTGTTGGCCGGTTGTCCGAGACGTAAATAATCCAGCCCGACGTCGATCAGTTGTTTCAGGCGGCTTTGTACCTTCGCCGCACCGCGAAAGAAGGTAAACGCCTCGCGCACGGTCATCGATAGCACATCGGCGATATTCCGACCGCGATAGTTTACTCGCAGAATTTCCTTACGATAACGTTTTCCGCCGCAAGTCGGGCACTTCATGAACACATCGGCCAAAAACTGCATATCGACCTGTAGGTGGCCGTCTCCTTCGCACTGCGTGCAGCGCCCGCCGTCGACGTTAAAACTAAAATGGCCGGCCGTATAGTTATGCGTGCGGGCTTCGAGCGTGTCGGCAAACACGGCGCGAATTTCATCGAACGCCTTGATATAAGTCACGGGGTTCGAACGGGGCGAGCGACCAATCGGCTCTTGGTCGACCAACATCACGTCGTCCACCTGCCCGTCGCCGAAGACTTCGTCGAATGGCAGCGGCGTCGGAGCTTCAAGACGCATTCGGCACCGCAGCGCGGGGTATAACGTATCCTCAACCAAAGTGCTTTTGCCTGCGCCGCTCACTCCGGTGACCAGACACAACAGCCCCAGCGGAAAATCGACCGAGATGTTTTTCAGATTATTGCCGCGAGCCCCGGTGATTTTCAAACGGCCGTGATTCGCTTCACGCCGCGGACGCGGACCTGTCACCCCGCGACGGCCCGCCAGGTAATCGCCCGTCAAACTGCCTGCGGTTTGTTCCAGATCGGCCGACGTTCCCTGAAAAATAATCCGACCGCCGCGCTCGCCCGCACCGGGCCCGATCTCGACGACCTGATCGGCGCGGCGAATCAGCGACTCTTCGTGCTCGACCACGACGACCGTATTGCCGCGATCGCGCAGCCCAAGCACCGTTTGCACGAGACGATCGACATCCGCCGGGTGCAAGCCGACCGACGGTTCGTCCAGCACGTACAGCATGTTTACCAAGCTGGAGCCGAGTGCCGAAGTTAGCGTTACACGTTGGAGTTCACCGCCGCTCAGCGTGCGCAACGAGCGATCGAGCGTCAGGTAGCCGACACCGACCGATTGCAAGAACCCCAGCCGGGTACGGACTTGATCGAGCAGCAAACGACCGACCGCGCGTTGCCACGGAGTGACGATCAACGCATGAAAGAACTCGGCACAGTCTTCGATTTTGTTGTTCAAGAGCTGCGCAATGTTTTGTCCGCCGATTCGAACGGCCAACGCCTCGGGACGTAGTCGGGTACCGTTGCAAACGGAACACATTCGTTGGCTCCGCCAACGGCTTAAGAACACTCGCAAATGCATTTTGTACTTGCGTTTGTCGAGCCAGGCAAAGAACCCGCGCAGGCCGCCGAAACTACGCTCGGGCACGCCATCCATAATCAATCGCCGCTGCGCGTCGTCGAGATTTTTGTACGGCACATCCAGTGGCAAATTGTACGCGGGGGCCAATGCGATCAGCTCTTGCAGCTCATGTTCGTACGCCGGCGTTGTCCAGGGCGCGATCGCGCCGCCGCGAAGTGACTTCTGGGGGTCGGGCACGATCAAATCCATGTCGATCTCGACCTGATTGCCAAACCCTTCGCACGCGGGGCACGCGCCCAACGGACTGTTGAAACTGAATAGCCGCGGCTCGGGCTCGATGTACTCGCGGCCGCAATTGCCGCACTGCATTTGATTGTTGAACTGCAAGCGAGACCAATTGCGGCCCTCGATTGCAAACGGCATCGCAAGACTTGCGGCTGGCGACGGCGGTAATTCGGCTACGTCGATCATAGCGGCACAGCGCCCGTCGCCGACGGTGAATGCGGTTTCGAGCGATTCGCGCAAACGCTGCGGCGTAACCGTGCCGGCGACCAGTCGGTCGAGCACGATGGCGACATTCGCGGGATCGGCCGCCAGCACCGCAGCGTGCGTTGTCGCGTCTGAGAGTTGAATGACCCGCCCGTCGACCAACAGCCGCGCAAAGCCTTGCTCTTGCAGCACAGCGACGCGATCGGCCATCGATTGAGTTCGACGACCGCTATTGGAATCTTTGCCCTCAAACGGCGCTGTGAGCAAGAATCGCACGCCAGCGGGCAGTTCCAGCAGCATCGTCGCTGCCGTTTGCGGCGTGTCGCGGCGGACTTCGACATCGCAATTCAGACAAAACACGCGACCGATCTTGGCGAACAACAACCGCAAGTAGTCGTTGGTCTCGGTCGTGGTGCCGACGGTCGAGCGGCTGGAGCGGCTGCTGCTTTTGTGCGTGACTGCGATCGCGGGTGGAATGCCGGTGATACTTTCGGCGGCCGGCTTATCGAGCCGCTCCAAGAATTGTCGCGTGTAGGCCGAAAAGCTTTCGATGTAGCGGCGCTGACCTTCGGCGTACAGCGTGTCGAGCGCCAGACTGGTTTTGCCGCTGCCGCTCAGCCCGCAGAACACAACAAGCTTGCCCAGCGGAATATCGAGATCGACCTGCTTAAGGTTGTGAACCTCGACCCCGCGGAGTGATATGACTCGGTTTTGCACAACGAGTTGGTTCGTCATTTTCGAAACGATTATTCACGATCCAGTCCAGCATTTTGTCCTATCAAGGGCACAGCGGGAAATCCAATACGATCGGGCCGTATTGGTGCCCGCCTGACCACCTTTCTTGTGCCGGCACGCTCTTGTTCCTGCAGGTGGTGGCAAATTAAGTCCAGGTCGTTGTTGAAGCGAGCAGCAAGTTCCTCGCGCAGCCTGTGGGTCTCAGCCACGATTGGGTCGTCATACATTGATAAGTTCCTGCGGTGTACAAATGATCGGCGGAGTGACGTTGGATAGGACAAGCACCTCGTCAATTTTACGCCGCAATGACGGATTGGCGATATGTTTGCAGTTCCAAATTAGCAGATAATTCATACTATTCACTGCCGCGATGGCAATGTGCAACGCGTCAACATCGGCCCTCGGCGGCAACGGCACATCTGCCAAGATCCTTTTTGATAGTTCACGTGCGGCATCATCAATGCCGAGAATCGGTATAGAATCCAAAAAACCTATACGCTCACTCGCGGCCTGCGGATCGCCCGCCGAACACTCCTCAACGACGGCTTGAGATACAAACAGTTCGAAGTCGTTCTGGTGACCGGCCCACCATTCGAGTGTTAGTCGCTGATTTCCCGCTACAACCAAGTTGGAACTGGTTCGTGACGCGAGATAGCCAAAGACTGAGGTTTCGACGTAGACGGTGTTCATACCCACATTTTATCACACCGAACGACTCTTAACAGCCGCCCGCCTGTGCGTGCCTGCGCTGCCAATCGGACCAATAGCGCTCCGCTGCTGACTCCAACTCTGTCTGGGTAAGTGGCTGGCCCTCGGCGGTACTCGCATCGGCAGCACGGTATCGAAGCAGGAGCCGGCCACCGCAACCGCCGTCGGAACACTCCACGCTCAGGCAGTCGTCAACTAACTCGGCCGACAACAACTCCAGCACGAGTGCAGCGATTCCGCGCGGGTCTGAAATAACCGGGTCGTCATAGGGTTGGTATTGAAACTGTTCGCAGTTGACTAGCGTGACGACCAGATGCTCCGCTCGCGTCGGCAGCAATCCGCAAAGATACTTAATCTCGATCAACAGCTGCAGATTGCCGGGGACCGTGTCGGCGGCGGCGATCAACCGCCCATCGTGCAAAACGTTCCAGATGGCTACATGCATCTCGTCGCCTGTTTCAGTTCGTCATCATCGTATTCTCGGCTGCTGCATAACGGTTGATTTGTAGTCGTCGTTTGCCGATCGTCGCGATTTACAACCCCAGCGTGTGCCGTAGCGATTTTTCAACTTCCTTCATCGGCACAGATCCAATAACGCGATAAAGCGCCGAATCAGCAATAGTTGCCAAATTGTCCGTCATGATTACCGAATCTGTAAGCAGGCCGGCTTGTAAACCTTCAGCCGAAGATTGCACAATCGTGACTCGACTAGCGTGGTTGGCTCGTGACATTTGGCTAGAAATCATCGCGACGACGACTTGCGACTAGCCACTTTGTAAATTGTCGGCTTGTACCACTAATGCCGGTCGTGTTTTGGCCGTGCGCAGATTTGAGTTGGGAAACAGCACCAACACCACATCGCCGCGTTTATAAACCGGCTTTTGCACTGTCATAGTCATCGTAAACATCCATCGTTGGATCGTTCCAGTCTTCGAACGCCGCGAGCGACGAACGTAATTCTGCCGCTTGGACTTGAGCGATGTCCTGCGATCGAAGATCGATCTCGTTTGAGCCAATGAAGGTGACAATTACCGGAGTTTCATTTTGAACTTGTGCCGGTGGCTCCTTCAACACAATTTGACCATCGCGATAAGTACCTTCAATACTCGTCAGCATCGTAACTTCCTTTACTTCTATCGCAGGCCAAGCCGGGTGTTAAAGCCATCGCGTCGTTCTAAAAACCGTCAACCCCGTTCCCACCGCTGTTCCGGCCTTGTCAGGATCTCATTGAGCACGATCGCGTTTTTCAAATTGCCGCCCGTCAACATCGTCGCCAGCGGAATATTCGCTTTTGTGCCCGAGGCCACGGCGGCGGCTGCGGCGCGGGTCGAATTGTTCTCGACCGCGGTCTCGGTGGCGGTCAACGAGCCGACCGGATGGGCGAACATCTGTTTGATGTGCTGATCCATCGACCGTTCCGAACGGCTGATGTCCGACGTTACCGAGGGCTGGAGTTTTCGGTCGTCGATGCTGCTGTGAACGTGATGATCGGTCAGTCGCCGACTCTCGTCCATAATTTCCACGGTGACCGGCTTTTCGGTCAGCGTCGGCGTCAGCACATTCGGCGGGCGCTTGCGACGCGACTCGCGCTCTTCGGTTTTCTTGCGTTGTTTGTTGCGAGGGTCGTTGCGATTGGAGCCATACGCCGGCGCAGTTTCGCGACCGGAAGCAGCGTCTCGACCGGACATACCAGTGTCGCGTCCGAGCTTGGCGCTGTCTCGCCCGGAGATACCGCTGTCGCGTCCGGTCGATGCAGTCGCGGATTCGCGATTGGCGGCTTTCTTGAGGAACTCTTCGATTTCGCTGGCCACTTTGTCGTCAGCAACCGGTTGACGGTTGGGCATCCGCTGTTCGAGCATTTGGCGTTGTGCTCGTTCTTTGAGTTTACCAGCTAAAAAATTGATGAGATAGATCGTGCCGATCACCGCCATGGTGCCGATCTTGACCCAATCGGCGTCGGCGAGTAAGAGCGGTGCGACGTTCATAGAAGTGCGGTCGTCAGAATTGCAGGGAGTCGTGGCACACGGTGGTCGGGTTTGCTACATCGTTGCGCCGGCAGGGGCCCCGCCGGCAATCGAGCGCCGCATTTCGGTATCGGCCTGAATGTTACGCAATCGATAGAAATCCATAATTCCTAGTTGTCCGCGGCGAAACGAATCGGCGATCGCCAGCGGCACTTCGGCCTCGGCTTCGACCAGCTTCGAGCGACTTTCTTCAATGCCGGCAATCATCTCTTGCTCGCGCGCCACGGCCATCGAGCGGCGTCCTTCGGCTGCGGCGCGAGCGACGCGCATATCGGCCTCGGCCTGATCGGCTTGCAAACGCGCGCCGATGTTGTCGCCCACGTCGACATCGGCAATGTCGATCGAGACGATCTCGAACGCCGTTTGCGAATCGAGCCGGCGCGCTAACACGGCTTTGGAAATACGGTCCGGGTTTTCAAGCACGTCGGCGTGCGAATCGGCCGAACCGATCGCGCTGACAATCCCCTCGCCGACTCGGGCGATAATCGTTTCTTCGGTGGCACCGCCGATTAGCTGATTCAAGTTGGCTCGCACGGTGACGCGCGCTTTAACCTTGAGTTGAATACCATTTTTAGCGACGGCGTCGAGCGATTCGCGGCCCGAGCTGCGGCCGGGGCAATCGATCACTTTGGGATAGACGCTGGTCCGCACGGCTTCCAGGCAATCGCGTCCGGCCAAGTCGATGGCGGTTGCCAGCCGATAATCCAGTTGAATGGTCTTGGCTTTTTTGGCGGCAATCATGGCTTGAATGACCAGCGGCACGCGCCCGCCCGCCAGAAAGTGGGCTTCGAGCGCCTTGCTGGTAATTCCGGTCTCTTCACCCAAACCGGCTTGCACGGCCATGATTTTGCTGCGCACGATGATCGCCGGATTGACTTTGCGAAACGTCATACCCAGCAGGTCGAAAATGCCAATTCCGGCACCCGTGGTCACCGACTGAATCCACAGGCGGAAGTAGCGGGCAAAAATAGCAAACAATACAAGCCCTAACACCAGGACGAACAAAATGCCGACAATCGTCGCGATTTGGACGAAGTTGTTCTGTGCGAACAGCAATCCCTGACTAATTAGTTGCATGGCGTTCGTTCGGTTTCGTTGAAGTAATTGCTGACGGCACGGAGTGCTGTAGGATGATGCATTATAGCACTGTCGGACGAGAACACACCATCGGGCGGGGCACGATGTAGTGACTGGAGCTACAAGCTCGAAGCGACGGCGCGTGCTTTTCGTTTAAGAACATATTAACCGCATCACATCGGCGTCAGCGACGCCTCCTACAAATAACGAGGTCGGCGAGATCGGTGCCGATGACGCCTCCAACATAAAGCCATATCGGCGTCGGAGACGCCTCCTACACGATCGGACGCTATCGCTTTTTCCAATCAAACCCAGAAATGCTTGCCAGCGCCAATATCAGTGAGTGGGTTCCCAGTCGGCCGTAACCTTGGGCCATGACGGCCAAATACAATTGATGGGCCAGTGCCAAGCCTGGCATGCAAAGCCCCAGGCGCTTAGATTCTGCCAAGGCAATGCCCATATCTTTGACGAAGTGTTCGACAAAAAAACCGGGATCGAAGTTGTTGTTGATCATACGCGGACCGAGGTTCGATAGCGACCAACTGCCCGCCGCGCCCGGAGTTACCGACTTCAACACGGTTTCCAAATCCAGTCCCGCCTTGTAGGCGTATAATAAGGCTTCGCAAACGCTGACCATGCCCGAGGCGACTAAAATCTGATTGGTCAGCTTGGTGTGTTGACCTGCGCCGGGGCCGCCCTGGTGGACGATGGTTTTGCCCATCGCTTCCCACAGCGGATGGAGTGCATCGACCACGGCTTTGTCTCCGCCGATCATGATGGATAGCCGGGCCTCTTTCGCGCCGATGTCGCCGCCCGAGACCGGCGCGTCGATACTGTGTACCCCTTTGGCTTTGGCGCGCTGGGCGATTTCGACGGCCAGAGTCGGTTCGCTCGAGGTCATGTCGACAAGCACGGAGCCTGCGCGACTACCGGCCAGCGTGCCGTCGTCGCTGAGTGTGACCTCGCGAACATCCGTCGGAAAACCGACGATGCTAAACACCACGTCGGAAGCTTCGGCGACCGCACGCGGGCTATCAGCCCAACGGGCACCTTTGGCGAGCAGCGGCTCGGCTTTGGTTTTGGTGCGACTATAGACTGTGGCCGCAAAACCTTTGGCGATCAAATGGCCGCACATACTGGTGCCCATGACGCCGGTGCCGATCCAACCAATGCGAGTCGTGCCGGGGACGATGCGAATTTCGGACATATTGGATTGTAGAGCTAGAGAGGAAGTAACGAGATTCCGTCAAGAAAACAGTGGCCGGCAAGTGGAGTTGGTTACCCGTATACCGCCAATTTTAACAGCCAGGTAGTGAATGAGATCGAATCAGGCGGTATTATGACGGCTTCTCGGCAGTTCGCAACTGCGACGAGCGGAGGGCAGTATTGAAAAAACGAGCCATTGATGACTGAACTGCAATCGACAGACAATAATTCGCCTAAATCTGACTTGAGCCGCCGCTCAAAAACGCGATCTAACCCGTTTTATGTACTGCTGGTACTATTGGGCATCGCGTTTACCGTGACAGCTTGCGCGTATTCGGTCATGGCCTTTCGTGCGACCAAGCTCAATCGCGAAACCGCACAGCAACCCAACGGTCTGATGACGCTGATGGAACAGCGCGGCGGAACAATCTTGGCGATTGAAGTCGTGCTGTTGGGCCTGGCCACGGTCGGTGCCATCGGGCTCGATCAGTATCGGCAGCGAGGCTAGACGCTAGCGGCTGGGGGATTGAGAGAACGCGATTCGACGTTATTACTCGGGGCTAGTCAACACGGAAACCACCAATGAAAGTCGTTCATTACGAGCAAATTCCGGCCGCTCCCGTCGAGATGCCCGGCGCGCAAGATTGCCGTATTCGGGTGTTGGTCGGCGACGCCGACGGAGCGCCGAATTTTTGTATGCGACAGTTCGAAGTTGCAGCGGGTGGCTTTACGCCGCGACATTTTCACGACTACGAACACGAGGTGTTCGTACTCGAAGGGCAGGGGACCGTCACCGAAGGAGATAACCAGCATACACTGAAAACCGGCGATGTGATCTTTGTAAAACCGAACGAAGTGCATCAATTCCGCAACACGGGACAGGGCCCGATGAAATTCATCTGCCTAATTCCCAACTCGGCGGCGGGAAAACCGGTGACCGTGGCCGGTAGCTGCTAGATGCGAAAACGATCGGGGGGTCAGGAGTCATGGATCAGGGAGCGGAAAACGACGATCTGGGAATGAAATGCGACGCTGCCCCCTGCTTGCGATTTAGCATAGAGATCAAAACCGCATGATTCCCGAACAACAGATCGACTCGCTGCGACAGCAGATTCGCGAACACGATCGTCGATACTACACCGAGGCACAGCCGACTGTCACCGATCGAGAGTACGACCGGTTGATGCGCGAATTGCGGCAGTTCGAACTCGAACATCCCGAGTTGGTCACCGCCGATAGCCCGACGCAGCGCGTCGGCGAAACTCCGGTCGAGGGTCTCGAATCGGTAACGCATCGAGTGCCGATGCTGTCGATCGACAATACCTACAGCGTCGAAGAGCTTCGACAATACAGTCTACGGATCGTCAAACTGCTGGGCGGCGAAGCGATCGAATGGGTCGTCGAACTGAAAATCGACGGCGTGGCCGTTTCGCTGCTTTATGAGCACGGCGTGTTGGTGCGCGGAGCGACGCGCGGCAATGGGCGGGTGGGCGACGATATCACTCACAATGTTCGCACATTGGCCGATGTGCCGCTGCGTCTGACCGGCGATGCACCGCCAAGCCTCGAAGTGCGTGGCGAAATCTACATGACCAACGCCGACTTGGGCCTGCTCAACGCAGCACAGAAAGCGGCCGGGAAAGAGCTATACGCCAATACCCGCAATGTGGCCGCCGGCAGCATTCGCTTGCTCGATCCGCGCGTGTGTGCCCAACGACGGCTGAAATTGTTTTGTCACGGGCTAGGTTTTTCGGAAGGTTTCGACGTTGCCGATCACATGCAGTTTCTCGACAAGCTGCGGCAGTGGGGCTTGCCGGCCACACCGCGCGTCAGTTGTTGGCCGACGTTCGACGCGGCGATCGAGCATTGCGAAACCCTGATCGAGCAGCTTCACGAGTTGGATTTCGAAGTCGATGGATTGGTACTCAAAGTCAATCGTTACGATCAACGCGAACGCCTGGGCAGCACCACCAAAAGCCCGCGCTGGCTGATCGCGTATAAGTTCGAGAAATTCGAAGCAGTGACGCGGCTGCTCGACATTCGCGTGCAGATCGGCAAAACCGGGGCGATAACGCCGGTTGCCGATCTTGAACCCGTCGAACTGGCCGGCACGGTCGTACAACGGGCCAGCCTGCACAATGCCGAAGAGATCGAACGCAAAGACATTCGCATCGGCGATCTGGTGGTCGTCGAGAAAGCCGGCAAAGTGATTCCGCATATCGTGCGGGTCGAAAAGCACGAGCGACAGACCGAACTGCCGGCGTTTGCGTTTCCAATCGTGTGCCCCGAATGCAACACGACGCTGGTCAAGGACGAAGGAGGCGTTTACATTCGCTGTCCGAACGTCGCTTGCCCAGCGCAGATTCGCGAACGGTTGCGCTACTATGCGTCGCGTAATGCCATGGATATCGAAGGGCTCGGCGATAAAGTCGTCGAGCAGATCGTAGCGGCCGGGCTGGTGCGCGGTTACGGCGATTTATATCGACTGACGGTCGAGCAATTGACGTCGCTCGAACGGATGGGACGCAAATCGTCCGAGAATTTAATCGCTGCGATTGACGACAGCAAATCGCGCGGGCTGGCGAGGTTGCTCAATGCGTTGTCGATTCGCCACGTAGGGAATCGCGTCGCGGCAATTCTCGCGGGTCACTTTGGCAATATCGACGCACTGCTCAAAGCCAGTGAAGCCGAGTTGAGCCAGGTGCTCGACATTGGGCCGGTGATAGCTCGCAGCGTGTTCGAGTTTATCGATAGCGAGTTCGGTAAACAGACCATTGACGATCTGTTATCTCAAAGCGTCAACATGGAAGCCCCACGCACGGCACCGGTGCCAAGCGCCGGGCCGCTGAGCGGAAAAACGGTCGTCGTCACCGGCACGTTCTCCAAGTGGCAGCGCGACGAACTGGAAGCGATTATCGCCGAGCATGGCGGACGAGCCGCGTCGAGCGTATCGAAGAAAACCGACATGGTGATTGCGGGCGAGAAGGCCGGCAGCAAACTCACCAAGGCGCAGACGCTGGGCATTCGTGTGTTGGACGAAGCCGAGTTCGAACAGTTGCTGACGGGAATTTAGCGTGCGCCGGTCTTGAGTTGTGATCGGCGTCTGTGCAGTTCAAGTTGTGCAGCGGCAACGGCCGATTGGAAAAAAACAAGCCCACCCATTGCAATGACATTGCAATGGGCGGGCTTTGGTTTGATAACCAGTG
Organism: Planctomycetia bacterium; assembly: GCA_043737375.1. Lineage (GTDB taxonomy): Bacteria > Planctomycetota > Planctomycetia > Pirellulales > JALHPA01 > JAWXCH01. The sequence goes on along the minus strand of JAYTAU010000465.1, from coordinate 704 downwards.
ACCATCAATTTCTTCGACGTGTTTAGCTCTTCTTCTCGGGCACTTTTAGTTCTTTCAATTTTGCGGCAATGTCTTTGCCGTGGCTCTTGGTCTGCACTCCGCTGTCGATGTGCAAAATCTTGCCGTCGGCACCAATGTAAAACGTTACGCGCTTGGCCATCCCTTTTTCATTGAGAATGCCGTACGCCTTGGCGGTTTCCATGGCCGGATCGCTCAGAATCGGGTAGTCCAACTTCAGAGACTCGGCGAACTTTGTGTTCTCTTCGGCGCTGTCGGTGCTGGCGGTGAAATAGGCGACTTGGTAACCGCGAATGGCCTGGCCGTCTTCTTTCATCGATTTGCATTCGGCCGTGCAACCGCCGGTGAACGCTTTGGGAAACCAGGCGACGACGACTGCCTGCTTGCCGGCAAAATCCTTCAATGCGTAAGTCTTGCCGTCGGAACCTTTCAGCGAAAAATCAGGGGCCTTGTCGCCGGCCATTAGTTCCGCAGCCGTAACTTGAGCGGGCAATAACAGTCCGATCGCCACTGCGGCACAAACGTGATACGAAATCAAACCGAGCTTTTTCATGGTGGGTACCTTGGCGAAATGGGGTGGGAAAAACGCATCGCGGTGGGAAGCAATCGTCCTTTAGCGTACCACCTGAGCGATTCAAAATCCAATCGTCAAAGTTCGAAGCCCTGTTGTAAACCATTAGAAATGT
>JAYTAU010000464.1:0-3598 GCA_043737375.1 Planctomycetia bacterium | reverse complement strand
GTTCAAGCGGGCGAGCGATTGCGGCATGGTCTTGAATCGCCCCTTCAGGGCTAGGGTGGTTTGTTATCAACCTGGACCCAGGGCGTTGCCCTGGGCTGGGGCTGAAGCGCACCTTCGGTGCTGGGGAGTTACGGGGCCGTCGCCGAATCGAACCTGCGGTGCTTAAGACATTCGTAGCCCAAGCTTTGAGTCGTCTCGATGACCTCTACGCTTGCGAACCGATAAGGCAGAGCAAAATTATTATATTAGAATCGTAAATTGTATTCACTATCACCGTCCAATCACTAGAGTAGACACAACCGGGGGCAGCCTGCCATTCCGACATAAATCTAGGCGCGGCAAGCACAGAACGACAAACCCCTTCGTTGACACCGCGCCTTAACCCGTTTACAGTGAATGGGTTGTCAACGGTGCTTAATTTTATGGCAGTCAACGCGCGGGATCCATGTGGCCAAAGCCTGGTCTGGAGTTTTTAACGAGGCGACGGACCGCCGGGTCGAACTTTTCACCGAAAGCATCAGCTTCGATCAGCGGCTCTACGCGCATGACATCGTCGGATCGATCGCCCATGCCCAAATGTTGGCCAAAGTCGGGCTCATCACCGATGACGAGTGCCGACAGATTGAGCAGGGTCTCACCACCATTCGCCAGCAGATTGAGCAAGGCGATTTTTCCTACTCGACCGAGCTCGAAGACATCCATCTGCACATCGAGCGGGCGCTGATCGAGCGGATCGGCGATGTCGGCCGCAAGCTGCACACCGCCCGCAGCCGCAACGACCAAATCTCGACCGACCTGCGGCTCTGGTGCCGCGAGGCGATCGACAAAATCGACACGCGGCTCGTCGATCTGCAAGCGGCCTTTGTCAGCCGCTGCCCGCGCGATCGCGACTGCATTCTGCCAGGCTACACACATTTGCAGCGGGCACAGCCTGTGCTAGCCCCGCATTATTGGTTGGCTTACTGTGAGAAATTCGAACGTGATCGGCAGCGGCTGGCCGACTGTCGACGCCGGACCAACGTGCTGAGTTTGGGTGCGGCAGCGCTTGCCGGGACAACACTGCCGATCGATCGACACGATGTCGCCGGGCGACTTGGCTTCGTCACGACCGATATCGCCGGCAACATCGTCCCGCAAGTCGCCGCGAATAGCTTAGATGTTTCGAGCGACCGCGATTTTGTGGTCGAGTTCGCTTTTGTGCTGGCGTTGATTGCCGAACATCTAAGCACCTGGGCCGAGGAGTGGATCCTCTGGTCGACCAACGAGTTCAACTTCATCAAACTGCCGCAGGCGTTCTGCACCGGCTCGTCCATCATGCCGCAAAAGGTGAACCCCGATGTGCTGGAACTGACCCGCGGCAAAACGGCCCGCGTGATCGGCAATTTGACGTCGCTGCTCGTGCTGCTCAAGGGGCTGCCGCTGGCGTACAACCGCGACTTGCAAGAGGATAAACCGCGGCTGTTCGACTCGTTCGATACGGTCAATGCCTGTCTGGAAGTCGCCGCGCCGCTGGTTGCCGCGACCGAGCTGAATCGCGCGGCCATAGCCGACAAACTCGACCGTGGGCATCTCGACGCAACGACGCTGATGGAGGAACTAATTCGCCGCGACATTCCGCAGCGAACCGCGCACGAGATCGTCGGCAAGCTGGTCCGCCGGGCGCTCGACCGCAATGTGCGACTGGCCGATTTGTCGATCGAAGAACTGCAAAACGTGCATCCCGATCTCGATGCTAGTCTGTTCGATGTGCTGGGGGTCGAACGGGCGATCGAACGGTTTGTCAGTTACGGGTCGACCGCGCCGGCCGAAGTCGACCGACAGATTGCGGTTTGGGAAGAAAAACTGGAAGTGAAGCGTTCTTAATGGCTCGAAGGGCGGGCCGTTAAGCATCGACTTATAATCGACATACAATTGTGATACCAACCACCGGCAAGGACGTGCCAAGCAAAATCCTGTCATAACTCCGTGCGGTGAATACCATGGTTCCACACAAACAGTCGTCGTCGCTCCGCTGGTTACTCGTCGCGACGGTTTTCTGCGCGTATGCAGCGACGGCTGTCGCGCCGTCGTTCGCCCAAGAAGCCGATGATTCGCCCAAGGCCGCTAAAGATACCGCAAAATCCGCCAAGAAATCGGCCAAGGCCGCGGCAATCGATGGCGGACTGAAAGCTCGTCCGCTGACCGACTACAGCCCGGCGGTGCAAATTGTCATCGCCGGCAATCCACAGACCCCGCGCGAGCTGATGCGCGCGACCAGTCTGTTGATTGACTTGGGCGAGCCGGAACTGGCAGCGCCCTATGTTAAAAAGCTGGCTGCGGCCAAGCTCGATCAAGCGGTTCTGGCCGATCTGGTTCGCCAATTGACTTCGCTGCCGTTCATCCGCTTGGCGAGCGTTAAGCAATTGGCTCCCGAGGGGCCGCAGTTTGCCGATGCCGCGATGTCGGCAGCCGCGCAGCAAGCGCGCGATCCCAAGCGGTTGGCTGCTGCGATCAATCAATTGGCCCACCCCAGTATGGAAACGCAACAGTTGGCCGCGGCTGAAATCCTCTCGGCGCATCAATTCGCCGTCGGACCCTTGCTGGATGCGGCCCTCGATGCCAAACGTACTGAATTGCACGCACCGGCTCAAGCACTGCTCGTGTCGCTCGGGCCCGACTCGATTGGGCCGCTGTTGGCCGCCCTGGAACGTCGTAACGCATCCGCCAAAGTGACGATCATCGATCTGCTGTCGGCACTCGAAGCGCGACAGGCCGCTGCCGCGCTGGTCGGAATTTATCTCTCACCGCTCTCGACGCAGCACACGGATGACGTGCGCCAAGCAGCCGGCGAGGCGCTTCAGCGCATTCATGGCGCTCGCCCGTCGCTTGCCGAGGGCGTAAAGTTCTTGCGCGCCGAAGCGGAAGAAATTTTCAGCGGCCGGCGACCGATGAAAACCAACGTCGACGGTCGGGTTGAAATGTGGATCGTGGCCGATGCCGTCAAGGGGGGCCTGCAACCTGTGACTGTCACACCAGCCTATGCCCGCGCGATTCAGGCAGCGCGGATCGCCAACGACTTGTTCCGCATCGTTCCGGACGACATTGCCCATCGTCGCTTGTACTTACTGACGCTGCTCGAAGCGGCCGGCTACGGAGCCGGTCTGGACGCTGCGATCAAGACTTCCAATTCGGCGGTGTATGCCGAGGCGGCAACTCTCGGCGTCGACGCAATTGAAGACGCCCTGGTTCAGGCGATGGCGACCAATCATGCTCCAGCCGCAACGGCTGCCGCTCAACTATTGGGTGAGCTGGGAAAATTCGAATTGCTGACGCGTGCCGGTAATAAATCTGCATCATTGAGCAATGTAGCTCCGCTCGTCGAGGCGGTGCGGCACCCCGACCGGCGGGTTCGCTTTGCAGCGATCGAGTCGATCGTCAAGCTCAAGCCCGACGCGCCGTTTCCAGGCCTGAGTTACTTCACCGATGCGCTGTTATATTTTGGCACGATCGCCGGGGAACGCCGCGCGCTGGTGGGATACCCCAATCTGGAAGCGAATCGGCGACTGGTCGGTTTGCTGGGGGGCATGGGTTATCAAGCCGATGGCGCGACGAACGGTCG
>JAYTAU010000463.1:0-8843 GCA_043737375.1 Planctomycetia bacterium | reverse complement strand
GCAAACTTTGATGCGGTCTCGGCCTTTGCCGGGCTCGCGCCTGGGGTATTCGAGGCTCTCGGTGATCCAGGCGCGGCCTTTCTCGTCGAACGTCATGGCGACGGGGTTGACGATGTCGGGCTCGGACGCGACCAACTCGACCGTGAACCCCTCAGGCACGGTCATCTTCTTGATCGCTTCGTCAGGCGAGAGCGCGGGACCGGGCGGCTTGTCTTGGCCGTGCGGCGGTTTTTCGGCGGACTTGGGCTTATCGGCAGGTTTAGGTTTCTCAACGGAACTTGGTTTGTCGGACGATTGGGTTTTTTCGTCGGCGGGCACCAGCGAAACCAGTAAAAAGAGACCGACGAGTGAGGCGGCTCCAACAGCATATCGAACAAACGGCATCGAAGTTCTCCGAGCAAGGATTTGGCGAGCGATATAGCCCTCGGTACATATTCCGAGAGACGAATAAGTTGACTACCGTAACAGCCGAGCCGCCAATTATGGACCAGGCTGAAGTAGATCGCAAGTTTCTGGCATGGCCTGACGAACGTACAAGGATCGAATTATGGATTATTACGGGGTTGGAAGTCGATTCGCCGGCCTGCCCCGAGGCTGTATCGCTAAGAACTCTCAACTCGCCCATGCAGATAAATATCTTCACCGACTTGTTGGCACTGCATGTCACAAATCCGCAAAGCATCGGCCATGCGTTCGATGCCGAGACCGGCGACCGGCGACACCGCGACGTCACCACCGACAATCTTCGGGGCGATAAACAGATGCACCTCGTCGATCAACCCCGCGTCGAATAAAGTGCCCAGCACGCGGCCGCCGCCTTCGATCAATAGGTTGGTCATTCGGCGACGACCCAGCTCGTCGAGCAATTGGCAAAGTCGTTGCGTGTGATCGTCGCCGTCGCAAATGAAAATTTCGCAGCCCGCCTCAGCCAGTCGATCACACTCCGTCGCCGCCGCATGGCGACCGACGGCGACTAGCACGGGCGCGTCGTGCGCCGTACGAACCAACTGGCTATCGTTATTTAACGTGGCATGAGAATCGACGACGATCCGCGTGGCGGTGCGTGCTCCCGGCGGTCGCGCGGTCAACAGCGGATCGTCGGCCCGCGCCGTGCCGCTGCCGACTAAAATGCCATCCATGCGTCCGCGCAGCCGATGCACAATCGCGCGCGATGCTTCGCCCGAGATCCAGCGGCTGTCGCCCGATCGTGTGGCGATACGACCATCGAGCGTCATGGCCCATTTGGCGATCGTCCAGGGCCGTCCGGTGCGCACGAGCTTGAGGTAGGGCGCATTGAGCGATACGGCGTCCGCCTCTAACAGGCCGGTTTCAACTTTGATTCCTGCGGCGCGCAATTCGGCGAAGCCGCCGCCGCTGACTTGGGCAAACGGATCTTGTTGCGCACACACCACGCGACGAATACCCGCTGCAATGATGGCTCGCGTGCAAGGGGGCGTCTTACCGGTGTGGCAACAGGGTTCGAGCGTAACGTACAGCGCGGCTCCGGCGGCGCGCTGGCCGGCGCCGGCCAGTGCTTCGATTTCGGCATGAAGGCCGCCGTGCTTCTGATGCCAGCCTTCGCCGACGACGGCTCCGTCGCGTGCAATCACACAGCCGACCAGCGGATTAGGCTCGACGTTGCCCAAGCCGCGCACGGCCAACTCCAATGCGCGGGCCATCAGGAACGGGTCGAGATCAGACATTGCCGACAAGTCATCGTCCCTTCAATGTCATGAGGCTGGAGGCTGGGGATTGGAGGCTAGAGGCTCGGGGCTGGACGTTTGACAACAACGAGAACTTGAGCACAACTTCAACACTATGGCCGTTCCCCAGCCTCATTCCCCCAGTCTCTAGCCCCCAGCCACCTTCGTCAGTCCGGCAACCACAGCCCCGACTTCTTGCCACCGCTCGCGGCTTCTCCCTCGGGCGTCCAAAGTTTGTTCGGCTCGTTGGCACCGGGTACGACCAGTGACGGGCTCGAAGGCGTCGCAGTGCTCATTGCCATTCGACCGTCGGGACCAATCAGTCCGGTGCGGGCCAGGATTTGGTACAACGCTTCGGCGATGCCTTCCTCGCGCCCATGCTCTTCCTGAATGTGCTTGATCAGTCGCAACACATCCGACCCGTCTTGGCGCTGAATGCGAACCGCTAGTTCGTCGAGGTCCCACGGCGCGGTGGTCTGTTGCGATTTGGCGGCGAGTGCCCTGGCGGAGTTGATCAGTTCGAGCACGCGGTCGGTGTCTTCTTCACCTTGCACCAAAACTTGATAAGCGGCCGACTTGAATTCCGGCGGCATGTTCGGTCGGGCGATGACTTCGGTCGCCAACGGACGCAATGCCGGCTCAAATCGCGCAATGGCCAGCCGCTGAAATGCCTGCGTCAATTGATCGTCGGTCAGTTTACCGGCCTCTAGCCGCACGAAGCGTACCAGCGACAAGGTGTTGAGATCGACATCGGTCGGGTCGATCGGCGCGGGTTCAGGCAGCTTGAGTTGCGTTCGCAGCTCGGAATAAATCGCCGCGGCGGACGCTTGGGCTTCAGCCGATTCGAGCAACAGCACCGCCGCCCGCAAACGAATTTGTTGCGAGGGATCGTCCGCCGCTTGTTCAGGCGATCGGCCATCGAACATCGGCATCGGCAGCTTCGGCCAGCCTTCCAAGATCAAGTTGCGGCGCTCGTCGGCGATCAGCTTGGCACGAAGTTCGTCGGGCGTGTCGTCGGGCAGCCGCCATTGCCACGACAGCGCCAGTTGCACGGCCGACATGTTGCCGACCACTTGCTCGGACTGCACAGCTCCCAACGCATCACCGGCGACGGCTTGCAATATTCCGAAAGCTGCTTCGAGCTGCGGGCGATTCGCGTCGAGCTCGACGCGGGCTTCGCGATCGGTTTGTTTTCCGAACAGCGACAGTTGGCCCAACACGTTGGGAATATCGCCGCGCTGCATATTGATGCCGGTCGCCGGCACCGGTCGATCACAAATCCAATAAGCCGCGCGTGGGGGCGGTTGCTCGGCTTCAGCATACACTCGGCCGTCGACCTCGGTGCGATCCATCCGCTTGTCGCTCGACAGCCGACGCTCTAGTTCGTCCATGTTGGCGACGGACATAATCGTCAGCAATGACTCGACGGTTCCCTCAGCCCGATCGCGGTCGAGCAGTTGCGTTAGGGCCTCGGCTTCGATCGCGTCGTCCTCGGATACATCCAACGCGGCGTATTTGCGCAAGGCCTCGACAGCACCGGCGTAATCGGCCAAGTTACTGCGTGCGATTGACAAGTTTCGCAAGATTGCCGGTTGCTCACCGACGGTCGCGAGCAGCGCTTCCCAGCGCGCAGCCGCGGCGCGCCAGGCTCCGCGCGCGGCGAGCTTAAGCCCCTCGTCGAATTCGGGCTTCCACGCTGCATCCGCAGGTGCCAGATGATAGACCGGCGTGTCTTTAAGCAGCGGCGGCACGTTGGGCATGCTTTCCAGCCGCATCAGCAGTTGCATCGGCCTCTGGTCGGCACCGCGCGTCAGCAACGTTTGCAAGAACAAGTGCCCTCGCGCCGGCACAATGTGCTGCGACATGATCAGGATTTCGCCCATCACGCCGATGGCCGCATAGACCCGTTCGTGCATGGCGTCGGAGCAGGCTTCGATGGCCTGTTGCAGCGCGTCGATTCCGCCGTGCAGGTCGCCGGCGTTGGCCCGCGCCAGTGCCGATTCGGCCAGTGCGACCGGGTTGGTCGGGTGTTGAGCGAGAAAGCCGGCGAGCGTTTGGGCACTTTTTTCTTCGGCACCGGTCATCTGTTCGAGCAGGACTTTCCAAGATAGCAAGCAAGGCCGGCCTGGGTGTTTGGCGTCGAGCTTGCCGACATAGTCCAAGGTGGCAACCGGCTGATTCCCCTCGATCATGCGCTGCACTTTGTCGAGCTCGGCGGTCAGGTCGCCGCAGCAGAACTTGATCTTTTTGCCGGTTCCGCCCGGACAGGGAGAGTAGTGGTCGAGCGCCATCGAGGAAGAGCCTTGCGGAGAGATTGCCGTGCATTGATTGTCAACGGCTCATCGTACCGCAGGGGAAGTAAGGTGGGCAACCGTTACTCGCCCGCTCACTGAACGATTGGCATACCATCAGAAAAGAAGGTATGCGATTGTTCATCAGCGATTGCCCCTTGCACGATGCGACCAAGATCGGTCGAACGTCCAACGGCTGCAAGAATGTCCTCTAGCGGGATTTCCTTCGAAGATAGGCCTGGATCGTTCTTTTTCCACTCAGTTAGTAAATGAGTGAATTCAACCATTGCCCATTCGTCGTCTTGCTCGTGCAGACTGGCGACACTTTCGAGCGTGTCGGTGACAAACCGCGAAAGTCGCCCCACACCAGGATCATCAATCATCAACAGCTCGAAATTTTCTTTCTGAAAGAATTTGGCCCAACGAGGCGTTTCGACGTGTTGGCTGCGAATTAAGGAGTACACGTCCTCCAGAACAGGGCCCCGCTGCATCGCAAGGACGCGGCTGCCGGTCAGGGGCTTGCCGGACTCTTTCAGAATTTCCCGCTCTGCCAAGTAGAGTATTTTGAGCAACCGCATGTAGTTCATGCGGCGGCACGTTTCTCGGCGCAGTAGAAAGCCGACGGATTGAACCGCCTTATCGAAATCAAATCGGAAATGGCGAGCCATGAGCATACCTCTGCGCGCATTTACGCCTCGGCGAGAATGCCATACAATAAGCCGTGCCAGTAGATACCAGTTAGCACTATGTCGAGTGGTAACTTAGCGTTTAAGCCGACTTCGTGGATCGAGACTGTTTAGGCATCGATCGTGACTGGAACTATAACCGATCGGCTATATTTTATCATTTGCGACGACGGTTGCAATAGGTTTTACGCATGGAAGCGAAACGCGAAGCAATGTTCAAGGCCGGCACTGCGTTTTGGGTGCGAATGGAGCGCCCCAAGCACTTGTGGATCATCATTTCCGATCCACTTCTGAACGATGATAACGTTCTTTACGTTAACCTGACTACATTTGACTCTACGGCGTCATCCAAGGACGCCGAAAACGACCGCGCCTGCATCCTGCACGTCGGCGATCACCCGTTCATCACGCACGATTCGTGCATTTACTATTACGGCGCACAAACAAGCCGGCTAAGTAATCTCGAAGAAAAAGCTGCCAAGGGTGAACTTAAACTCGATCAACCCGCGGACTCAGCGCTGTTGGCAAGAATTCGAGAATGCGCAGAAAAGTCGATTCACATGATCCCCGATCACTTTCAGATTCTCATCGATCAGGGTTTGGTGTGATTCGCGCTACGAAAAGGCGGGCCGTTGGCCGCGCCGCTAAGCATCACTCAGTTCGTGGATCCCGGTTTCTTGCTAAGCATTCAGCGCCACGACGATCAGCCCATGCTTGTCGGCGAATTCAATAAATTGCGGCTGATCGACCAGGATCGTGCGGCCGGCTTCGACAGCCAGCAGTTTGCCGCCGGCTTCGACCATCGACTGGAGTGTGCCCAGGCCGATGGTCGGCACGTCGAATCGCATGTCTTGCTTGGGCTTGGCCGTTTTGATGACGCTGAACCCGCCCGAGCGACAGAGTTGACCCGCGCGGCGAATGCATTCATCGGTCCCTTCGATGGCTTCGACAGCGATCGGCGTGCGATCTTTGACGATTACACTTTGCCCGACGTCTAGCGCCCCCATCGCTTTGGCTAGCGTCCAACCCAGTTCGATATCTTTTTGCTGCGCGGCGGTCGGCCCACGGCGAGTCAGTTGTCCAAGTTTCACAAGCAACTCCGGGGCGTAGTCGGTCGCCGGGCCAAACGTAATGCCATCGTCAGCAAAAGCTTCGACGATCGTCGTCAGCAGCGTGTCGTCGCGGCGATCTTGCTTACGCGAAATAAAGTGCGGATAGAACGTCTTGAACCCGCGCCAGTCGGGCAAGTGCTTGATCCAGGCCCAGGGCTGATAGAGCCGAATTTTATGAATCTTGCCGGCCATCATGGCATCGTGTACGCCGTGGCGGCGGAAGTACCCGATCGAACGGCCGAGTTTGGCGAGACCGACCCAATGAAAGTCATGACAGATCTCTTTGAGCACGGGATCCGCATGATCTTTCATTCCGATGCAGAACACGCGGAATCCGCCGGCCGTCAATGTCTCGGCCAATACAATCGGAAACCGCCCCCAACCGGCGACGAGGCCGATGCGGCGGGGCTGGGGGCTTGAGGCTTGAGACTTGAGGCTAGCGACTGGGGGCCGGGGGCTAGAGACTGGGGGCTGTAGCATGGCAACTTACTGAGTGATGCTTAGCGGTAAGGCCAGCGGCCCACACCGACTCAAATGGGGAAATGAGAATGGTGATTGGGGAATGAATCGCGGCTCACTGGTCAATCGTGGCTTACTGGCCGGTTCGTAATTCGTCCTTTGTAATTCGTAATTCTTTACGCCGCCGCACGATCGCTAGCACCGCTGCTCGAATCGCCACCGACCAACGCGTTCATCTGACGCTGCAGTTCCTTTAATTGCTTGCGCATCTCGGGCAGACGGCTCATTGTCGCAAACATCAGCTTCTGCTCACGCTCGGGCACCGCTGGCGCGCCAAGCATGTGAGCATTGTCGGGCACATCGTGGGCTACGCCGGCCATTGCCCCCAAGACGGCCCCGCTGCCGATATGCACATGATCGCGCACCCCGACTTGCCCGGCCATGACCACGTAGTCGCCCGTCGTCGTGCTGCCGGCGATGCCGACTTGCGAGCAGATCATGTTGTGCCGGCCGATGCGGCAGTTATGCGCGATCATCACCAGGTTATCGATCTTGGTACCATCGCCGATCACGGTTGCCGAATAAGTGCCGCGATCGATCGTGGTGTTGGCGCCAACCTCGACATCGCAGCCGATCTCGACGAAGCCAAGTTGCGCCGAAAGCTGATGCTGCCCGCCGACCAGCTTGTAACCGAATCCGTAAGCACCGATCGCTGCGCCGGCATGGATGATTGAACGAGCGCCGACGATCGTATCGTCGTACAGCACGGCATTGGGGAAGATCGTCACATCGTCGGCGATTTGGCACCCGTCCATGACTCGCGCGCCGGCATGAATGGTGACGCGATTGCCGATGGTGACATGCTCGCCGATGATCGCTCCAGGGCCGACTTGCACATCGTCGCCCAGCCGCGCCGTCCAGGCCAGGATGGCTTGAATGCTGACGCGCCGCCGAGCGAGTGCGCGCGATGGACGAAACTTGCGCACGACCTGGCCAAACGCCGCATGCACGTCGTGGACCTGAATCGCGGCGATTCCCTCCGGCACAAAACCGTTGGGCACCAACACGGCACCGGCCTGGCTCCGCGCTAAACGCCCGGCTTTGTCGGGCGCATCCAAAAACGTGATTTCGTCGGCACGCGCACAATCGAGCGTGGCTGCCCCGTGCAATTGCAATTGGCCGTCGCCGATCAGCGTGCCATGAACCAATCGAGAGAGTGCCGCAAGCGTGGTCGTCATCCGTCGTTTCCCCCGAAAGTTGCGTAGCAGGTGGCGCGAGCCATCCGCGCCGGGCGGAATGCTAACGCGAGCGCGACTTGAGGGCAAGAGAGAAAGCCGAGGCTGGAGGCTCGGGACTGGAGGCTCGCTAAAGTCGAATGGCGAAATTCTAATGTCGAAATGAATGACGAAATTCAAAATCCGAACCGCACTGTCAGATTCTACCGCGTGCCGCGCTACGTTGCTTCCCTGACCCCCGATCCCATTACTTTACCCTCGTGAGATCAGTCCGAAGTCGAGTCCCAACACAAACAGCATTAGCGTCAATATGAACGCCAAGCCCACGTAGGTCAGTCCGACGAAGACGCGTTCGCTCGGCGGCTTGCCGGTGACGCCTTCCCACATCAGGAAGACCATGTGCCCGCCGTCGAGGACCGGAATCGGTAGGAAATTGACGACCGCCAGGTTGGCGCTGAGCATGGTCAAAAACAACAGCAGCGATGGGAAACCTTCTTCGGCCGATTGTCCGGCCACTTGCGCGATCGTCACCGGCCCGCCGAGCATCTTGGGCGAGATTTGCGTTTGGCTGAGCCGTTGCAAAAAGCGATACACCATCAATAGCGAATCTACCGTCTTACGCAGCCCAAGTCCGGCCGCTTCGCCGATTCCCGAAGTTTCGCGAATGTAAAAATCCCCTTCCAAAATCAGCCCCCGGTCGGCGTTGTAGAAGTCGGGCGAATCGACCGTCTGCAATTGAACGATGCGATTGTCTTTGCCTTCGCCAATGGTCAACGCCACCATGCCGCGCGGATGATGCAACTGCATCGCCTCAACGACCGATGGCCAACGATGCAGATTTTTTTCGGTCAGCGAAATCGGGTCGGCTTGTCGCAAATCGTCATTCGTCTGCAGATAAGCAATAGGCAGCAGCAATTGAACGGCGCGAATCTCGTCTCCCTTTTTTAGACCGGCCTTTTCTGCCGGACTACCTGACTCGACACCCGCCACGGTCGGCAAAACATGAAAGGCAATGCCCAGCGCAGGAATTGAAACTCGCCCGTCGAGCCCGACTCGATCCTCGAGCCAAGTGACCGGCCGAAGTTTGATTTCCAAGGGTATCGCTTTTTTGTCGCGATTGACGACAAATTTGACGGTTTCTGCTTTCGCGCCGCGCGCGGCCAAGCGGTCGTACAGAGTCAACGGATCGCCGACCGAATCGCCGTCGATCGAAACCAGCTCGTCCCCCGCTTGTAGTCCCGCCTGGGCAGCCGGCGAATTCTCTTGCACGGCGATGATGGGGCCGATGGTCATCCGCAGGCCGAGGGTCTTCACATGGCTGGGCGGAATGCTCACGACGACGGTTTTTTCGACCGTT
>JAYTAU010000462.1:0-3611 GCA_043737375.1 Planctomycetia bacterium | reverse complement strand
TCGATCGAGCGCCGGGTTACCCGACTGTTCGGCCCAGGCGCAGGCGAGTACCAGCGGCACGAAGATCAACAACATCGTGGCCAACACGGCCCAGCCTTGCCGTTTGTCGCCGACCATCACGCCGAACGTGTAGCATAGCGCGAACGGAATTAACAGAATCGAAACCACTTCGACCAGGTTCGACAACGCCGTCGGGTTCTCGAACGGATGCGCCGAATTGACGTTGAAAAACCCGCCGCCGTTGGTGCCGAGTTGCTTGATGGCGATCTGCGAAGCGACCGGCCCCAGCGCCAACGACTGCGTGGTCACGGGCTTGCCCTCGGCATCATTCACCGGCTGCACGAGTTGAACTTTTTGGTAAGGCGAGAAGTTTTGCACGACTCCTTGCGAGACCAGAATCTCCGCCACGACCATCGACAGCGGCAGCAAGATGTACAAAGTCGACCGCGTCAGATCGACCCAAAAGTTGCCGATTCCTTCGGCCGAACGACGCACCAGTCCGCGGATCAGCGCGACCAGCACTGCCATGCCGGTGGCCGCCGAAACGAAGTTCTGCACGGTCAGCCCGATCATCTGCACGAAATAGCTGAGCGTGCTTTCGCCGCCGTAGCTCTGCCAGTTGGTGTTCGAGACAAAACTTACCGCCGTATTGAACGACAGGTCGGGCGATGTGGCCGCGAACTCTTGCGGATTGAGCGGCAGCAGGTGTTGAGCGCGTTGCAAGCAGTACACGGCCAACAAACCGACCAAGTTGAATAACAACACGCCGGCACAGTAGACCTTCCAATTGCTTTCGCGCGTGGGGTCGACGCCGGCGATGCGATAGATCAGGCGTTCGAGCCAGCCCAGCGCTCGTTGCGCGCCTAGCGCCTTGCCCTCATAGACTCGGGCCATGAACGCGCCGAGCGGTTTGACGAATAAGACCAGCAACCCTGCGGTCAGAATAATTTGAATCACTACATTGGTTGTCATGCGAATTACTCCGGCTTGAGCAAAGCTACGATCAGGTAAACCATTAGCGCCACGCCCACCGCGGCACTGATCATGTAGATGCCTGTCATTGCTTTCCTCCCGACAGATTGTCGCAAAGCGCCAGCAAGCCGAACGACAGCGCGAAGAAAGCGACTGTCAGGCCCAAGAAAACACCATCCATCGAACGAATCTCCTAGTGAGTGTCGAGGCACACCATGTGTCCTCGACTGAATACTAGAGAGTGTCGTATCAAATGGGTGTCAAGAGTGAGGGCCCACGCGCTAAGAAAGTATCAAGAGGATTAACGAGGGGTGAGCAGCAGGGAATGATATCTGGATGCGAAGGGGTCTACGTGAAGCGTGGCGTTCTCGATCGTTCCTGACGCCAAGCACCTTAGTGGCGGATGGAAAAAACTTCCTTACTATTCCCTCTCCCTTGGGAGAGGCAGCGAAGTATCGAGCGGTAAGGGGCGGAGATATCGGGAAGCTATTTTTCGACCGGGACCTAATCGCCCGACCGCAAATGCCGAGACCCATCCCCAGCGTTTTGAAGCTGTAGATAAAGAACAGTAGCTATTAATTAGCTTTATCTCGCAGCTCAGGGTCTCGGCAGACAAGCACACCGTAGTTCATGTGAATCGCACGAATGTTTACCCAAATGGGAAAAACAAGGTCCGACCGTGTCGCATTCCTTCGACCCATCATGAACCGAGCTGCCTTACCAGCCCGTTGAAAAATTCCGTCTTATTTTCCCTTCCGCCGATAGTGCGCCGTCATGAACTGACGCCACTGGCCGTCGGGGCCGATCGTCGAGGACGACAGCGTGCGATGATCGGGCGAAAGGAACTCGATCGTGTCCTTGTACTTGGCCAACTTGAGCGGATTCATACCGTTGGTCGAAGCGACTTCCGGGTTGTCGAAGCTCGGCCCTTCGGTGTCGAGCACCAGCTTGTTGCCGGTCGAATCCAATTGGCCGTGGTAAATCCACATGTGCGTCATCATCGACGCGATGAACGTACCAACGAAACGCTGCTGAGCCGGGTCGTAGCCGAGTGTCATGAACGACGTCATCGTGCCGCCGCCGGGCATACTGCCAGTCCCCTCGCCCAGAGTCCAAAGCCCGCCGATCGAGCGCACAATTTCGATGCCGGTGAACTTTTCGGGCGGTTGATCGGGTGCCATGGTGGCTTCCATCTCTGAGGTCCATTCGCCGACAAGTTGTTGTAGCCACTGATGTTGCGGTGTTGGTTCGGAATGCATTTGTCAGGGTCCTTGTGTTGCGAGTGGAAATGAAACGAATTGGAAAAAATGTCCGTTGTCCGTGGTCAGTTGTATTGCATTAAACCTGAAACGGTATTCGGAATTTAGGGGCGAACGAAGAAAAACTTCCTTGGTAATCCCTCTCCCTCTGGGAGAGGCAGCGAGGTATCGAGCGGTGAGGGCCAGAAGTTATCCGAAAGTTATTCTTCGTTCGGTCCTAATTCCCTAAACTCCTGGCTCCTTACCCCCCTGGCTCCTAGCTCCTCTCCTCAGCCGCCTGCAATCGCACCGACGATCAACAACGGTTCTTCGCCCAGTGCGATAGCTCGAGGCAGGGTCGTGTCGTGGGATTCGTGCGACCAGTCCTCCTCGCAAACAAAAAATCGCACCATCGGACGGCGCTCCTGCGACTTTTGATCGCGAATCGTGCCTCGCAACATGGGATATTTGGTTTCAATCGCGACAAGCACGGTGCGCAGCGTGTGAACGCCTTGCGTAGCGTCGGCAATGTCGAGTGTCACCTCGCCGGCAATGTTTGCCAGCATCCGCAAATGATAGGGAAGTACGACGCGAATCATGATGTTTGGCAAGCGGGGCTATTATTCGTATTTTGTCCTTCGTAATTCGTAATTATCCTATGCCAGCGTTTGCACTTCGACCGACACAACCGGCGGCAGATCGCGAACGATCGCAGTCCAGTTGTCTCCGCCGTCGGGCGACACGTAAACTTGCCCGCCCGTGGTGCCGAAGTACACGCCGCACGAATCGAGGGTGTCGACCGCCATCGAATCTCGCAACACATTGACGTAGCAATCGCCTTGCGGCAGCCCTTGCGTCAGCGGCTCCCACTCATTGCCACCGCTGCGGCTGCGGTACACTCGCAGCTTTCCTTCAGGCGGGTAATGCAGCGAGTCACTGGTGATCGGCACGACATAAATCGTGTCGGGCTCATGCGAATGCACCTCGATCGGAAAACCGAAATCGGTGGGCAGGTTGCCGCTGATCTCGTGCCAAGTGTCGCCGGAGTCGTCGCTACGCATCACGTCCCAATGTTTTTGCATGAACAACACGTTAGGGCGCGAGGGGTGCATCGCGATCCGGTGAACGCAGTGGCCGACCTCGGCGGTCGGGTCGGGCATGTAATTCGAATGCAATCCGCGCGTGATCGCACGCCAGGAGTTGCCGCCGTCGTCGGTGCGAAACGCGCCCGCCGACGAGATGGCGACGTACATTCGTTCGTGATTCGTCGGGTCGATGAGAATCGTGTGCAGACACATGCCCCCCGCGCCGGGCGCCCATTTCGGCCCGGAAATGCTGCGCAGCGTGCCAAGTTCGAGCCACGATTGAGCGCCATCGGTCGAGCGAAAGATGGCGGCGTCT
>JAYTAU010000461.1:0-3614 GCA_043737375.1 Planctomycetia bacterium | reverse complement strand
CCTGAAGGTGACTGATTGATCGCACTTGAATCCGGAATCGGATCACACGGTGCCTGGCAAAATCCAACGTTAACGGACTGATCGAACGCCCTACTTTTCCGTTTGCGATAAACTCGCTTTCCTCAGGCGCTTGTCGGCTCCGCTCAAAGCAGGGCCAGCAATTCAGGTCGTTAGCGTTTGGCTCGTGTAATTATTCTCCCCAAAAGCAATTACTCTTTTCGCAGGTTACTCGCACTTTGCGAAGCCGTCAACGATTTTGTAAGAAAATGGCAAGAAAATTTTTATGGATTGGGTTTGGGTGGTCTACGGCAACGCCCGAGATTCATGAAAACGGGTTGGTTATCTACGATGAAAGGCCGTAATTTAGCGGGAAAATCGACAGTTATGCGACGATGCTGACGATCCGGGGTAAGCCCGACAACGCGCCCGCCGTACAGCCCGCTTGGGCTGCCGGATTTGGTGCCTTGTAGGAAGACGACGGCAGATTTTGCCTTAGAGCCTTTACAAAATGTCGTTCGAGTGTGTTGCAGTGCTTTGCGAACCGGTTGTGTAGGGCTTCTTACTTTCCGAACGCCGACAGGACAACCAGCAACATCACCAGCGCCAACACGGCCAGCCCCACGGCAGCGGCGATTTTACGATATGAAACCGGCGCGCGGCCCGTCGAGCGGCCCGTCTGGCCATTGGCCACGAAACGATACACCTGGTCCTGATAGCGATACGCCATCACCCATACGGGCAATAATAACGGCCGACTGTGCAAATCGATGATCCGCGTGTTGACTTTCAAATTGCGATGATTCCCCGTTATTTGCGGAGCAATGGCAGCCAATTCGAGCGATTCGAGTCCGCTGCGCGCCTGGGGGCGAGCAAACTTGCGTTGCACCGAAAACCGCTCGTAGGTGATGTTGGTCAGATCGACTTGTTCGGGCGGAGCCGCGGTCGATAGATCGAAGGGCAACAAGGCCGTGGTTTCGGGCACGTTCAGCGCACTACTCGCGCCGACCAACACATCGGAGTAGCTGCCTTCGTGCCGGCCGAACATGGGGAACCAATCGCCGCTAGAATATTGCGGCATCTGATTGGTGTCGGCCGTCCAGTAGGTAAACGTGCGGGCCTCGAAGACCCAATAGGGCACATAAACCGGCGTCATCTTGACGACCAGCGCGGCGGCGGCCAAGTCGCCCGGCCGCCAGAAACCTTGCGATAGCCAGGCACGCATGGCCGTGACGGCTTGTTCTTGACTGACGACGAAGGGCACTACGCCGCTAGGGCGGGTTTCTTTGCCGTCGGCTTGTTCCTTGAGGTTCTCCGACCCGCAGAACGGGCAGCGCAGTGCGCCGACCGAGGCATCGTAGCTCATCGAGGCGCCGCAGCCGGCGCATTGAAAGTTGTGCGTCGAGAGTTTGGCTGCCGGTGGTTGAGCGGTCTGTCCAGCAGGCAGCGGCGCTTCGGTGCCGCACTCGGCGCAGAACAAGTCTTCCTCATCTAGCAAGGCTCCACAGACGGCGCATTTGGTGAGGAGATCGGACACGGAAGCGATGGGGCTCGGGGATCTGGGGTCGGGACGCAATGACGAATGACTAAATCCGAATGACTAAACAAATCCAGGGGGCCGCGGGAGTCTGATTGTCACTTGCTTTCTACGTTCGAATGTAGAATCTCGCGCAAAGGCGCGAAGGCGCAAAGTTGTAGGAATGACGTATGACGAAATCCGAAATTGAATATTAAATTTTACGAATCGCGATTTATTAAACGGACGAGTCGAATACGTATGTTGGATGTTTTTCAGGGTTTTTCCAATCCTTGCCTGCATTTTCTTTGCGTCTCTGCGCCTTTGCGCGAGTTTGCTGATGCGAATGGAGTTCTCATCGATCAGCCGAAGAATCTCACGATCAAGTACAGCACGATCAACACCAGCACCCCGGCAGCAACCGCCAGCGCGATGCGCTGCTTCGATAGCGGTCGCTCGCCGAAGACGCGGCCCGTTTGCCCGTTCAATAAAAACCGATACTGTCGGTCCTGATAACGGTACGTCAACAAATAAATCGGCAACAAAATCAAGTCCGAGTTCACCTCGCTAAAGTCGACATCGACGGCCAATTCGCGGTGTGTGTCGCCGGGCAGAAACGCGCCGATATCGCGCTGCGCCCAATTGGTGAACTCCGTACGGCAAAGCTGCTCGGCGGCCTCGCGCTCAATCGAGTACTCTTCGGCCAGCCAGCCGGCCAGATAAAACGGCTGGTAACGTTTCAAGGCCTCGGTGCGAAACGGCTGAACCGAATCGGCAAATTGTTGCGGCAGCCCGCGACTGGCCGAGACCAGGTAGCCGCTGTAATAGCGGTGATGCCGCCCATCGAGCGGCCACCATTCGGTCTCTTGCACTTGGCGGGTCCGCGTTTCGGTCTTGCCGTTGACGGTGACCGTGTACGTTTCGGTGCGATACCAGTACTCGCCGATCGTTGCGGACCAACGGCTTTGGGCCAACATGCTGAACGACCAAAACGGCAGGTAAACACCGCGCAGGCGCTGGGCCACTTGCGATTGACTGAGATCGCCCGGATGAAACCAGCCACCTTGTTTTGTCCAGGCGCGAAATTTTTGCTCGGCCATCTCGGGCGTGACCGAAAAGCCGATGACGAACTCGGGCCGCTGCCGATTTCGAATAACTGCGTCAGAGCCTCCCGGTCCTCCGGGAGGGGTAGTCGAAGTCGGTAGTTCCACGACATACGTCGATTCGCAAAACGGACAGACATAGCTCCGCGTTTGGGGATCGACTGCGACGTCGGCCCCGCAAGTTTCACAGTGAAACACTCGCTGTTGGTCTGCTTGGTCGGGCCGCTGTGCGGCGGCGTCGGCTTGCCGCGCGCGCGCGGCATTCTGCGGCAGCCCACAACTGTTGCAGAATTTATCGAGTTCATCGACCGGCGCGCCGCACGCAGCGCAAGCGTGACTGTGCGCAATGGGCATGTCGTCGATGGCGGATGCAGGCATGGAATTACGAATTTCGAATTACGAAGGACGAATTACGAATCTGAATGTGGGAACGGTGTTGGCGCGTACTATGTCAGTTGTCAGTGGTCCTTTGTCAGTGGTCCGTTGTCAGTGGGGCGATCCACGTTTCCTTCGCTTCACACTTCCAACTCCGCACTCCGCACTTGTTTCATTCTGCGCCGCGCGATGTGTCCCAGATGATTGCCAGGATTTCGCCCACATCTTTGAACTTACGCTTCTTACCCTCCAGCACGCGGTCGATCAAGCGTCGCGCGTCGGCCTCGCTATGGCCGACGGTGCGCAGGGCTTCGAATGCATCGCGAACGATGTTCGGTTCAAGATCGGCCGGCAGCGGTTCATCGCGTGCGACCAGCAGCGCGAACTTCGGCATCTTGCGACGCAGCTTGGCGATCATCCGTTCGGCCATGGCCGGGCCGATGCCGGGCAGACCCGAGAGACTCTTGGCGTCTTGTTCCTCGATGGCCGTGGCGACCTCGCGGACGGGGCGGACCATCGCGCGCAGCGCCTTGCGGACTCCGACGCCGTCGACCGAACAAATCAGCTCGAAGAACTCTTGCTCGACTTCGCTGAGAAACCCGATCAGGCGCGGAGTCATGCGG
>JAYTAU010000460.1:0-3615 GCA_043737375.1 Planctomycetia bacterium | reverse complement strand
AGCTACTTCGGCAAGTCACCCGATCGACCGAAATCGAAGGATTCGTTTTGTAGACAGTTCTGACCTGGACCCGAAGGAGAAACAATCGTGTCTACCCTAGCATTGATGCTGCAAATTTCGTTGGTTGCCACCTCGTCGAACAACTACGACGCTGCCTATAAGAACACTAACGAGACCGGACGACCGCTGGTCGTTTTGGTCGGGGCCGACTGGTGCCCTGGCTGCCGAACGATGAAGCAAAGCGTGATTCCCCAGCTTGAGAAGAATGGCAAGCTGCAGCAAGTCGCCTTTGCGACCGTCAACACCGATCTGCAAGGCCCATTGGCCGAATCGCTCATGAAGGGGGGCTCGATTCCCCAGCTCATTATGTACGTCAAGACGGACAAGGGCTGGGATCGCAAGCAAATGATCGGTGCCCACAGCCCAAGCGAAGTCGAAGCGTTTATCAAGCAAGGGGTAGCGCAAACCGCCCAACAGCAAACGATGAAGCCGGTTTCGACAGTGCCAGTCACAAAAATGCCCGCCATAAAATCGTCGGTTTCCACTGCGCCCAAATCGGCAGCCAACTCGCAGTCGGCATCGCAGTTCCCGTCGGCAACACAGTCGGCTACGGTGGTTCCCACCGCCGATAAGGCCGCGTCCGAGTCATACAATTTGCAATCGTCCGCTAGTGCGGATCTAAACAACTCGGCTTCGAACCTGGCCACCATCGGGCGGTAGAGCGAGACGAGTTACACATTGACCTCGGCGGATTGTTTTCGAACATCGGCATACCGCACGCGAATCGGAGCGACGATCTCGTCAATGAACTCATCGACCTGTTCCGGCGCGCGGCCGACGAACGCTAAGGCGTCGGTTGTCGCGGCCAAGTTGACTTTGCTGAATGCCGGATCCGCCGCGATGCGGGCCAGCAGATCGTTCGCGCCGCCTTGCTGCTTGATGACGGCCGCCGCTGCATGGCTATGCTGGCGAATCCGTTCGTGAAGCTCCTGTCGATCGCCCCCCGCCGCCACTCCGGCCATCATAATGCTCTCGGTTGCCATGAATGGCAATTCTTCTTGTAGATGTTTGGCGATGACTTGCGGATAAACCACCAGTCCGTTGGCAATGTTCTGATACAAAATCAATATCGCGTCGATCGCCAAAAACGCTTGCGGAATGATCAGCCGTCGATTGGCACTGTCGTCGAGCGTACGCTCCATCCATTGCGTGGCGGCAGTGGCACCGGCACTGCTCTCGATGCTCATCACGAACCGAGCTAATCCGCAAATGCGTTCGGCCCGCATCGGGTTGCGTTTGTAGGCCATGGCCGAAGAGCCGATTTGATCGGCCTCGAACGGTTCTTCGATTTCTTTGCGACTGGCCAGCAATCGCAAGTCGGTCGCCGCCTTGCAAGCACTTTGAGCAATGCCCGACAGCGCGGCCAGCACCTGGGCATCGACTTTGCGAGAATAGGTCTGCCCGGTGACTGCGTAGGTCTGAGCAAAGCCCATCTTCCGCGCGACAAGTTCGTCGAGTCGGCGCACTTTTTCATGGTCGCCGTCGAACATCTGCAGAAAGCTGGCTTGCGTGCCCGTCGTCCCTTTTACGCCGCGCGCCCGTATCGACTCGATGCGATGTTCGAGTTCCGCCAGATCGAGTGCCAAGTCATAGGCCCACAGTGTGGCTCGCTTACCGACCGTGGTGGGCTGCGCCGGCTGCAAATGGGTGAAAGCCAGACAGGGCAGATCGCGATACTTTAATGCGAAGGCGGCCAACCGATCGATCACCGCGGCCACTCGAGCGGCGATCATCCGCAATCCGTCGCGCATCAGCATCAAATCGGTGTTATCGGTCACATAACAACTGGTTGCACCCCAATGAATAATGCCGCCCGCCAACGGGCAAACATCGCGATAAGCATGTACGTGGGCCATTACGTCGTGACGCAGCTTGCGCTCGTACGCGTTGGCCGCGTCGAAATCGATCGTGTCGACTTGGGACCGGAGCTGTTCGATCTGCTCGCGCGTAATGGGCAAACCCAACTCAGCCTCGGCTTCGGCCAGCATGACCCACAGCCGCCGCCAGGTCGAGAATTTGCGTTGCGATCCCCACAGGGCGCTCATCTCGCGCGAGGCATAGCGGTTGATCAGCGGGTTCTCGTAAAACTGATGTGAGTTGTCTTGAGAGTCGTGCGACATGGCGGGCGATGTAACTAATACTGAGGCGGCAATTCAATCGGCCGATGCTACAAATAACGGGCAAATTACCATTGTAATCGTCGCTGCACGATTGCGGTATTGGGGGCGGCCAGCGCCAATAGAAGCCCGCGACTTGTACTCTGCTATCGCCGCGAGGCTTCCGGTTGCCGTGCCATTCGCACGATCAGTTCTTCGACGACCAACCGTTTGCGATCGCCAGCCGAACTGCTGCCTTTGAGCGCCAAATCCGCATCGAGCAACCAGGCGAACAACCGACTCGATCGTTGCCGGCCGAGTTGCTTGAGCTGACGCTCGGCTTTGTCCATGGCCGCAGGCCAAGCCTTCACCCCGGCCTGTTCGAGTGCTTGCCGCAGCGACAGGCGTCGCCCTTCGGCTTCGGCGTCTTCAATCGCACGGGTCGCCGCGCCCATTCGCCGCATGCTGGCCGCCATCATCGACAACAGTGCGATCGGCTCTTCGCCCGACGACACCAGCCGGTCGTATTCGAGCAGGGCGTGCGCCGCGTCGCCCGCCAGCGCCAGGTCGATCATGTCCCAGGCTTTTTTGACCTGCCAGCCGCCGACATGATTGTCGACCAAGTCGGGCGTAATGGTTGTCGATTTGCCCGCGCCTTCATCCGCACAATTGGCCAGCACCGACAGCTTTAGCAGTTCCTGATCCAGCCGGCCCATCTCCGGGCCGACGATTTCGAACAACCGATCTGCCGCAGCCGGATCGAGCCTCGCGCCATACTGCTTCTCGCTTTGGATGCGCATCCACTTGCTCAGTTCAACGCCTGCGGGAGTTTTGCAATCGACCTGCAACCCAGTATCAGCGACGGCCTTGAACAGCTTGGTGTTGCTGGGCCAGGTTTTGACTTCGAGGATTAGCACGCCGGTCGATCGTGGATGGGCAACATAGTCTTCGAGCGCCGCGCGATTGCGACTGACAAACGTATCGGCATCGTTGATCAGCACCACACGTTGTCCGCCGCCAAATAGCGCGACGGTCGCCAGCTCGTCGAACACTTGGCGCGGTTGTTCGATATCGTCGCCATTGAAAGTCGAGAGCGCAAACTCGCTGTCGTCGCCGGCTAGAATCGTCGTCTGCAAATATTCGAGCACCTGCCGCTTGAGAAACATCTCGTCCCCGTAGACGACGCAAATCGGCTTGACCGGATGTTTACCCGGATGAGCCAAGAAGTCGAGCGCAGACAGGGCAGGGGGGGCTTTGGCCACGGGTCGAATGGGGAAGTCGGAATGGGGAGTGGGGAATGAATGGTGATGAAATTATAGCGGCTGCGACGCCAACTGTAGAACGGAATTCATTCCGTCTCTGAGATCCAGCGTAGGACGGAATTTATTCCGTCTTTTAAGCATCGAACGAACCAAGCAAACGGAATGAATTCCGTTTTACATTTGCCGTAGGACGGAAT
>JAYTAU010000459.1:0-3616 GCA_043737375.1 Planctomycetia bacterium | reverse complement strand
TTTTTTAAGCTGACGTTAGAGCGAGTGTATGAATACGGAGAGGTGCCGGATACACCGGTCGAGGAACTCGACCGCCGCGCCGCAAGCAACGACAAACTAAGCACAGACGAGGTACTTCGACGATTGAGGGCAATCCGTTGAGATATGAACTTTGGTGGGCAAGCGCGACCTATGCATTGTTAGAAAAAATCTGGCGTGACTCGACGCGACACGAGGAACTGGCACGGTCGATCGACTTGATCAATCTAGAACTACGCAACGATCCTTCTAGTAAAGGTGAATCGCGATTCAGTCGACGCCGCGTGTTCTTTGCGCCGCCACTGGCGGTAACTTATGAAGTTCAGGATCGTTTGCTTGAAGTGCGAATTGTTGATATTTGGCACTTCCGTACACATCGCTCCGAATAATGTTCTGTCAATTTAGTTAGCGACACAGGCCCTAATGATCACTCCTACTTTCTCCCGTCGCGAACTGCTGGCCCGTGCCGGCGGCGGGGCCGGTCTGCTCGCGCTCTCGGCACTGCTCGCCGATGACGCGTCGCTGCTCTCATCGGCGCACGCCGCGCCGAGCGAGCCAAACGACTTGGCCAAAGATAAAGCATCGCGCGGCGCGCAGCTGAATCCGCTCGCCAGTCGCGCGGGCCACTTCCCCGGCAAAGCCAAAAGCGTGATTTGGCTGTTCATGAACGGCGGACCTAGCCAGGTCGATACCTGGGACTACAAGCCTGAGCTGGCCAAACAAGATGGCAAGCCACTGGCGGGTTTCGATCAAAACACAGGCTTCTTCGCCGGTCAAGGCGGCCCGGTCATGAAGTCGCCGTTCAAGTTCGCTCAATACGGCCAGAGTGGTGCTTGGGCCTCGGACATTTTTCCGAAAATGGCCGAGCACGTCGACAGCATGGCCTTCATGCACGGCTGCTACACCGGCTCGAACAACCACAGCCCTGCCCTGTTCATGATGAACACCGGCATGACACGGATGGGCTTTCCCTGTGTCGGCTCGTGGGTCACTTATGGCCTGGGCAGCGAGAGCCAAAACTTGCCGGCGTTCGTCGCCATGACCGATCCGTTGGGTCGCGGCCTGCCCAAAGGGTATTCGCAAAACTGGGGTGCCGGGTTCATCCCCAGCGTGTATCAGGGAACCTGGCTCAAGCCCGACGGCGATGCGATCGACAACCTGTATCGCCCGCGCGAAATGAACGATCCTCAACAGCGCGCGCAGCTCGACTTGCTCGCTCGGCTCAACAAGCGCCGATTGGAAAGCACTCCGCAAGCTCAAGAGCTTGCCGCACGGATCGAAAGCTTCGAGCTGGCATACCGCATGCAAGTTGCCGCGCCCGATGCGATCGACATTCAGCAAGAGCCGGCGCATATTCATAAGCTGTACGGCGTAGGCGAGAAGCGTTGCGATCACTTTGCCAAACAGTGTCTGATGGCCCGGCGACTGGTCGAGCGCGGGGTGCGGTTCGTGCAAATTTATTCCGGCGGTATGGAGAACGAACGGAGTTGGGACGGACACAAAGACATCAAGGACAACCACAGTCAGTTCGCCGGCGAGACCGACACGCCGATCGGCGGATTGCTGAGCGACCTCAAACAGCGCGGCCTGCTCGATAGCACGCTGGTCATCTGGGGCGGCGAGTTCGGCCGTCTGCCGATCGTGCAAACCGGCGGCACGGGTCGCGACCACAACCCGCACGCGTTCACCGTCTGGATGGCGGGCGGCGGCGTGAAGGGAGGCGTGCATCACGGTGCGACCGACGAGATCGGCCACAAAGCGGTCGACGGCCGCGTGCATGTCAACGATCTGCATGCGACGATCTTGCATCTGCTGGGCTTGAATCACGAGCGGCTGACATTCCGCTTGAGCGGCCGCGACTTCCGCCTGACCGACGTGGCGGGACGGGTGGTGAAAGAAATACTTCTCTGAGTCTTCAGGCTTAGGAATACGGCGAACCAGGCACTGCTCTCGTGCCGACACCATTTCACTCCACCAATCATCTCGATGGTGCCGAGCAGCAGTGCACGATTTAATCGCAAAAAACTCGACATTTGCTCCGTCAAGAGCTAGGCTGCGTACGCACCAGAGGTTTACTCGCTGACGCTTCGGTCTTTTCAATTTCCTGCCCGCAGCTTCAACGAATACTCAGCCAACTTCTTATGTTAAATGAAACTGCTAAAGACCCTAGAGCCGATCTTGGCCGGTCCGGTGAAAAAAGGAACCGTGAAGGTCGTCGGCGGCGTGTATGACTTGCGTTCGGGCAAGATCACGATCGTCTGATCGGTTCTGTAGGAATTATATCTCTTGGCCATCCACACTACACCTCAAACCTCGATACTTCACTCCCATGAAAACGCTCGATCACCATCAGACTTCTCGTCGCGATTTTCTTGCTACGTCGGCACTGGCCACGGCGGCTGCGCTGGCCTCGACTACTCTGCTCTCTGGCCGCGTTGCACGCGGCGCACCGGCCGTTCATACCGACGGCAAGACCGACTCGAAGCTGATTGTCGGCGAGGGAGACTACAAATTCGAAGTGGTTCACGACTGGCCCGCGCTGCCCAAAGCATTTAGTTGGCAAACCACGCATAACGTGGCGGTCGATAAGGCCGGCAACTTGTATGTCATTCACGAGGGCCGCGCAGAACAGACCGATCACCCGTCGATCTTCGTGTTTGATCCCGACGGCAAATACATCCGCTCGTTCGGCAAACAGTTTCAAGGGGGCGGACACGGGATCGAGGTCCGCGAAGAAGCCGGCACGGAATATCTGTATGTCTGCGCCTACCAACATCTGAAAACGTTTGCCAAGCTCGATCTCAAGGGGGAAACCGTCTGGCAACAATACGCGCCCATGCAATCGGGCGTATACGCCGCCGACGAAGACACCAAGCCGACCAAAGTTTGGGGTACGAATCGTTTTCTGCCGACCAATTTTGCGTTTCTCGATGACGGCGGCTTTTTGCTCGCCGACGGCTATGGTTCGTTTTACATCCATCGATATGACAAAGACGCCAAATGGGTCTCGTGCTTCGGTGGCCCCGGCGACGGCGAGGGCAAGTTCAAAACTCCGCATGGCATTTGGGTCGACAATCGCAAGGGTCGCAAGCCGTCGATCGTGGTGTGCGATCGCGCCAACGGCACGCTGCAATATTTCGATATGGATGGCAAATACCAAGAGACGCTCAAGGGCTACGGCTTGCCGGCTAATGTCGACACCTGGAAAAATCTGCTGGTCGTGCCCGAGCTCCACGCGCGGTTGACGCTGCTCAACGAGAAGAACGAAGTCGTGGCTCGATTGGGCGACGACGTGGCAAGGATCAAGGGCAAAGACGGCGGCAAAATTCGCACCCAGCCCGAGCAGTGGCTGCCCGGCAAGTTCGTGCATCCGCACGACGCATGCTTTGGCCGCGACGGCAGCATTTTCGTGGCCGAATGGGTAGGCACGGGACGCGTGAGCAAGCTCAAACGGCTTGAGGCTTGAGGCGGACTGCAAAGCCGCGCGAGCCGGAAGCGTTAGCGCCCGGTGTTGGCACGCTGCGGATATTAGCCCTGGAATGCAGAAGCCGTAACATAACATCGTAGCCCTGTGTGTCATTGGCTCCGCCACGGCCCT
>JAYTAU010000458.1:0-1327 GCA_043737375.1 Planctomycetia bacterium | reverse complement strand
GGTTAGATGCAAAATCGATTGATCAAATTGTCGACTTGTTCGGTTCGAAGTTTCCATTCACGAATGCGGAAATTAACCGCGAAGTCGCCCGCCTTTTGGCCATGCTCGAAGCGGACGATGCGGCCATTCGCGACACGCTGACGAAGCTCATCACCAAAGGCTCGCTGCCGCAAGATGACATCCACTACCTGATCTGCCTGGCCCGCATGCCGGGCGAGCGATCCGCCGATATCACGAAACGAACGGCTGCGGCACTGGTCAACTTACATGTGAAGATGAACGCGCGGAATTGGATTCCCAGCCGCAACTGGCCGCTGCGCGTCGGTGAATTGTTCGAAGAGCTGGTCAAAAAAGATGCGAAACTGATTGACGCAGTTTTGAAAGACCCGGCGTTCGGCCTGCCCGAGCATAGCCTGTTCGTCACGAAGCTCACCGGCGACAATCAGCAACGTGCCGCCCGGCAACTGCTCACAGCGGTGAAGAAATCGGACGCCGATTGGAACACCGATCTGATCGCCGCGATGAAGTTTCTGCCGTCCGATGAACTTCTCCCTGCATTGCGTAAACATTGGGACGAGTCGGCCCTGCGCGATTCGATCGCATTGATTTTGGCCGACAAACCGGTTGCCGTCGATCGCGAACGATTGGTAGAAGTACTCGGGAGCGTGCAGTCGAACGTCGTCCGCGCTGCGGCCGCCGGTTTGGGCAAACTTGCCATCGACGACAAGACCTCGCCGGGTACCATCGCGGAAATCGCCGCCGCGCTAACCGCGCTGCGACAACAATGCCTAGCTCCCAATGAACGCGCAACACGCCAAGCACTCAGTGGTTTATTAGCTCGCTGGACTGGGCAGTCGATCGAAATCGACGAGCCGACATCTACCAAGAACATTACATCCACCGAAATAGGAAAACTCTATCGCCCCTGGTTCGATTGGTTCGCTAAAGCACATCCGGCCGAGTATGCCAAACTCGGCGGCACCGGTGTCGATATCGAAACCTTTGCAAAGCGATTGGCCGGCATCGATTGGACCAACGCCGATGCGGCGCGCGGCAAAGCGGTTTTCGAAAAACGCTCGTGTCACCGCTGTCACGGCGGGGCAGGGAGGTTGGGGCCCGAACTGGCCGGCGCGGCAACCCGCTTCTCGCGCGACGATCTGTTCGCCGCCATCGTTGATCCGAACAAAGAAATTGCGCCGCTCTATCGCACAACGTCCGTCGTCAACAACCAGGGTGAGGTATACAATGGCTTAATCGTGTACGAATCGCCCGACGGAACTTTGGTACAGACCGGTCCCGACACGATTGTCCGCGTCACCGGGGTGCC
>JAYTAU010000457.1:0-8882 GCA_043737375.1 Planctomycetia bacterium | reverse complement strand
AACAGAGGACATTTCTAATGGTTTACAACAAGCGGATGGCAGGCCGCAGGATGGCACTGTCACTCGCGTTCGCCACCGTTGCCGCGTGCTAAAGTAGTTATATCCCGCAATGGTGGTCCGCGTATGGCAACGGCAACCTTATTGACATGAATAACCAGCCTCGTTTTCTCTGGCCGATCAGACTGGCCGGCACTTTCGTTCTGACATGTTGCGTTTTGGGCTGCGTCTCGATTTCAAGCGCCGTCGATGGACAGCTTGAGCTGAGTGCCATCGATCGCGACACCGGTCAACCGATCGCCGCGCGCATCCACTTGTTGAACGCCACGACCAAACGGCCCGTCAAAATTCCCAACGTCCCAGCTTGGGGTGATCACTTTTGCTTTTCGGATAAAGTTCTGCTGAAACTGCCATTGGGCAGTTATACCTTTACGATGGAGCGCGGTCCCGAGTACCTGGTTCGCACCGGACATTTTACGCTGAATCGATATGCCGAAGATCGCAAGACCGTGGACATGAAACGGTTTGTCGACATGGCGAAAGATGGCTGGTACGCGGGCGATCTGGATCTGCATCGTTCCGATCGAGATATCGCGCTGTTGATGGAAGCCGAAGATCTGTACGTTGCTCCGCTCGTTACTTGGACCAACAACAAAAACGACTGGGCCAAAGGCGCTCTGCCAAAAAACCCGCTGCTCAAACTCGACGGCAATCGCTGGGTAAACTTACTCGCTGGACAAGACACCCGCGGCGGCAACACGCTCGGGCTGTTCAATCTCAGTAAGCCGCTGGCGTTGCCGCCCAGCAAAGCGGTCGACTATCCATCGTCGTTGAGCGTTGCTACCGATGTGCGTCGCGAGCAAGGTTGGGTCGATGCCACGCGACCGTTTTCGTGGGACTTACCGCTGTGGGTCGCTACCGATAAGCTCGACAGCGTGCAGGTCTTCAATCGCCATCTGCAGCGAGAGACCGTGGTTGCCAACGAAGCCGGCGGTCGGCCGCGCGATGCGATTGCCTATGGCAACACCGACGGCAACGGACGCTGGTCGCGCGATATTTATTATCATCTGCTGAACTGCGGACTACGATTGCCGCCGACCGCCGGCAGCGGGTCAGGCATCGTCGCGCCGGCAACAGCCCAGGCTGGAACCGCTGCCGCTATGAAAGCGGCAGCCGGCGGGAACTTTAATCCACCCGGCTACGATCGGGTGTATGTACAAGTCGACGGCGAGCTGACTTGGGATAAATGGTGGGCCGGGTTGCGGGCCGGGCGCGTCGTCGTGACCAACGGCCCGTTGATTCGCCCCAGTGTCGAGGGGCATCCGCCGGGGCATATTTTTCAGGCCGACGCCGGGCAGCGCATCGAGCTGGAAATCGGGCTGACGCTCTCCACGCGAGAGAAGATCAGCTATCTGGAAGTCGTCAAAAACGGCACCGTGCTGCACGAAGTGCGGCTCGATATGTTCAAAGAAGCCGGCGGCAAACTGCCGCCGATCGAATTCGATCGTAGCGGTTGGTTTTTGGTCCGCGCGGTGACCGAAGAACCTAAGACCTATCGCTATGCGATGACTGCCCCCTATTTCGTCGAGATCGGCGATCAACCACGGATCAGCCGCGCCAGTGCGAAGTTCTTTGTCGATTGGACTGCCGAGCGCCGGGCGATGCTAGAGAAGCAACTGCTCGATCCTAAACAACGCGAAGAGATTCTAAACAACTGGCAGACGGCCGAAGAATATTGGCAGAGTTTGGCGAAGCGCGCGAATACGGAATGACACTGACTCGTAACACTCTGAACTTACTCGACCTTCACCGCTCGACCTTCACCGCTCGTTCATCGCTGCCTCTCCCAGAGGGAGAGGGGTAGGCAGACTTGCAAACGAGTAATAAATCGCAGCCGACCAAAGCCGGTTCGCGTTCCACTGCAAATCTCATTTCAGGCTTTCCGATTTCACGCTCTCACGCTTTTCAACTTCGCTCGCCCCTCATCCCTCATCCCTCGATCCTCGCCCCTCATCCTTAAACCGCCCGCTCCTCGCGTTCTTCTCGCTCCTCGAATCGGCTATGCCCGTTGCCGTTCGAGGCATTCAAGCTGCCAAATGTAGTGCGCGATTCTTGCGCAGGCGGGGCAGTGGGACGCAACGACAATAGCCGTTCTTGGCAGCGGTACGGTGCTTCGCCCGTCGCGGGCTGCATTCGCACATACGTTCCGTCGGGTTGCAGCATGCGCGCCTTGACGTTATCGAGCAAGATCGAAGGCAGAATCTCGTGCAAAATACGATCCTTAAGTTCCGGCGCTTCGACCGGAAACATCACCTCGACGCGGCGATAAAAGTTACGCGGCATCCAGTCGGCGCTCGATAGAAAAATCTTGGCATCGCTATCCGGTCCAAAAATGTAGATGCGGCTATGTTCGAGAAAACGATCGACGATGCTTCGCACGCGAATCGTCTCGCTGATACCCGGCAAGCCCGGTCGCAAGCCACAGACGCCGCGATCGACGATGTCGATCGGCACGCCGGCCTGGCTGGCACGATACAACGCCTCGATGACGCGATGATCGACCAGTGCGTTGACCTTGGCGAAAATGCGCGACGGCTTGTCGGCTTTGGCAAGTTCGGTCTGCACTTCGATCAGTTCGATCGTCTTCCGATGCAAATCGGTCGGCGCGACCACCAGCTTTCGCCATTGGTGCCCTTGCGAATAGCCGGTCAACAGGTTGAACAGTGCCGAAGCGTCGGCGCAAATGTCTTCATTGGCGGTAAACAAACCCAAGTCGGTGTACAACAGCGCGGTCGTGGGATTGTAATTGCCGGTTCCCAAATGCACGTACCGTCGCAAATTGCTCCCTTCTTGGCGCACGACCAGCGACAGTTTGCAATGCGTCTTTAGGTCCAAAAACCCAAACACGACGTGTACGCCGGCACGTTCCAATTGCCGGGCCCAACTCACGTTGTTCGCCTCGTCGAAACGTGCTTTGAGCTCGACCAAAGCCGTCACGTGCTTGCCGTTTTCGGCCGCTTGAATCAGTGCCCGCGTGACCGGAGAGTCGCCGCTGGTACGATACAGAGTCTGTTTGATGGCCAGCACTTTGGGATCGTGTGCCGCGCGGCTGACAAAGTCGACCACGCTGTCAAACGTATCGTACGGATGATGCAGTAAGATGTCGCGTCGAGCAATCGTCGCAAACAGATCGTCGGCTCGGCGACGAATGCCGCGCGGCGTTTGCGGAAAAAACGGCGGATCACGCAGCGCATCGCGCTCGGGCAGCTTGACCATTTCCATCATCGCGGTCAAGTCCAGCGGGCCGGGAATCCGGTAGACCTCGCTGTAACCTTCGGGATTATTGTCGCGAATGTATTCCTCGTCGATGATCAGTCGCGCCAATTCCTCGCTGGCATCGGCAGCCACTTCCAACCGCACCGCCTCGCCGTGTTGACGGGCTTTCAAGCGATCTTCGATCAGCCGCAGCATGTCGTCCGACTCTTGCTCCAACAGCTCGATATCGCTATCGCGCGTGATCCGAAAAGTCGTCCAGCTCAAGACGGCAAAGCCGCCGAATAGTTCCGGCAACCACGATGACACGGCTTCTTCCAGCAAAATAAACTGCTGAGCGCCCCCCTGCCCGACCGGCACCAGACGCGGCAAAACCTGAGGGACTTGCACGACGGCGAAGAGTTGCTTCGGCCCAAGACCGCGGCGACGTTCCAACATTGCCGCCAGATACAAACCGCGGTTGTGATAATGCGGGCTGGGGTGCGACGGATCGACCGCCATCGGCGTCAAAATCGGGAAGGCGCGTTCATGGAAAAACTTCGTCAGCGCTTCGCGTTGTACGACATCCAACTGCTCGTAATGCAGCAGCACGATGCCCTGCTCGGCCAGTTGCGGCAGCACCGATTCATTCCAACAGCGGTACTGCGCGGCCACCAGCTCTTGTGTCTTTTTCGCAATCCGTTGAAGTTGACTCAACGGGCGCATGCCGTCGGGCGAATAGTCTTGCGGAGCGCCGTCGCCAAACGCTTGCTCGCGCAGGCCGGCCACTCGGACCATAAAAAATTCGTCGAGATTCGAGCTGAAGATCGACAGGAACTTGACCCGTTCGAGCAACGGGTTGGTCGGATCTTCGGCTTCTTCAAGAACCCGAGCGTTGAACTCGAGCCAGCTCATCTCGCGATTGATAAAATGTTCGGGCTGAAATGCTTGCTCGCTCATGACCGTTTTCGCCTGTGGAGGCAAGCCGCCGACTGTCCGTCGTGCGCTTGCAGTTTTCAAAACATGTTCGACCCCAGTCGATTGTACGCCCAGGGCAATTCGCGTTACCGATTCGCGCCGTCGCGAAGCATATCCGATGTGCATCGTTCTAACCCGTCATCTTACGAGACAATTCTGGCTTTGAAAGACCACGACAACCAGTATCGTCCGGATGGATTACCCAATCCTCGCAGATTCCTAACGCAAATCACATCTTGCGGACTTTCGCGGACGGTCGCCGCCGTCAAAGTCGATCCCTTGCCATTCTGGGCCCCGGGCCGTTATAGATGGAAGCGTCGGCAGCTTAGCCCTCGGGAATTGACGGCGCGTGGACTTCCTCGTTCCCATGCTCTGCGTGGGAACGCTAGCACTGGATGCTCCGCGTCCCTTGTTCAAAGCGGAACGGTAAATTTGCCTGGCTGTTTGCCGCGGAGCGGCGGAACGACCGTTCTCACGGGGACTGTGGGAACGAGAAAATGAGAAATTGCTTCCCTCGTTCCCACGCTCTGCGTGGGAACGCTAGCAGAGGACGCTCCGTGTCCCTTGTTCAATAACAATCGGCGTCGGCGACGCCTCCTACAACCCCTACCTCATGCCAGAGACTGACAGTTGGCGTAAGTTGTACCCCTTCGCATCGCATGAATTGCGTCTCGACGGACATCGCTACCACTACCTGGACGAGGGGTCCGGACCACCATTGCTGTTGGTGCATGGCAATCCGACCTGGTCGTTTCATTGGCGCGAGCTGATTACAGCCTTGCGCGGCAAGTATCGACTCATCGTGCCCGACCATATCGGCTGTGGGCTGAGCGATAAACCGCAACAGTATGAGTATCGACTCGCAAAACATATCGACAACCTGTCTCAACTGGTCGAGCATTTGAACCTTGGCGATGTCACACTGTTGGCGCAAGATTGGGGCGGCGCGATCGGCCTGGGCACGGCACTACGGCTGCCCGATCGGTTCGCGCGGTATGTGCTGTTCAATACCGGCGCATTTCGATCGACGCACATGCCCTGGCGAATCGCTGCCTGCCGAGTACCGCTGTTCGGCCCGTTCGCGGTTCGCGGACTAAACGGCTTCGCACGGGCGGCACTGTCGATGGCGGTCGAAAAACGCGATCGTATGACATCGGAGGTCAAAGCCGGAATATTGGCACCGTATGACAACTGGCAGAATCGGGTCGCAATCGATCGCTTTGTACAAGACATTCCGATGGACAAGTCGCACCCAAGCTACGATACGCTGTTCGAAATCGAGCAAAGACTGCCTTCGCTGGCCGAGCGGCCGTTCTTGTTCGTTTGGGGAATGCGCGATTGGTGCTTCACACCGCATTTTTTAGAGCGTTTTTTGGAAAATTATCCAACAGCCGAGGTGCATCGCTTCGACGATTGCGGACATTGGGTGGTCGAGGATGCGCACGAACGAATCGTGCCGATCGTCGAACGGTTTTTGGAAGCCCGAAATTAACGGTCCCTAGGCCGGCTTAACGTTCCTTCCGGGTGGCAATACAAGCTCTCGGGCTTGCCAGTAATGCAGTGCGAAAAGTTTCAAACCACAGCATTTCGACCCTTGCCTTGAAAACAAGCCGGCGGTTGGAGTAAGGTACACGTTGGCTAACTTTCTTTCGGAACCGAGCTGGAGTCAACCGAATGCCGTGCATCCAATTCACAACCAACATGGCGCTGTTGTGCGCAATAATTCACGTCCGCCGACAAGTCCTACAAATTGGTAACTCATTGACTTGTCAAAGCTTATACTCGCAGTCGAGCACCAGATGAATCAGGATTATTGCGCATTTTGCGTGATTTTGGACATCATGCGGAATAATCCAAGCAGCGACAGGTTAACGTGCCATCATTCTCAGCCAATCCGCCCCTAAGCATCGGCCAATGTGCGACGTTGGCATGCATCTACGAAGCCACGGCCCCCAAGCCCGGCAATGTGCATCGCGGTGCGGATTTTGAGGATTTGACGTACCTGGACTTGGTAGTCAGCGGCGTGGCGATCGGCCCGACCATGGAACGCGCCGCAACGCAACCGCTGGGCCGGACGATCTACGACGCCGTGGCCGCGACCCGACAACTGGTGGCCACCAACTCGAACCTGGGGATGATTTTGCTGATCGCCCCGCTGGCCCGTGTGCCGCGGCTCATTGAATTGGCCGGCAATGGTACAACCGAATTGCGAACGGGTGTTAGAAACGTCCTGGCAAACCTGACCACGGATGACACTCGCCTGGTGTACGATGCGATTCGCATGGCCAAACCTGGCGGGCTGGGTCAGGTCGAGACGGCCGACGTGCATGATTCGCCGCCGGATGACCTGATCGCCGCGATGCGTTTGGCCGCCGATCGCGATTTGATCGCGCGGCAGTATTCCAATGACTTTGCCGAGCTGTTCGAATTCGTTGTGCCGACGATCGAAGAGGAGTTGCGTTCGCACACGCTGAATGATGCGATCGTCCGTGCGTTTTTGCAGACGATGAGTCGATTTCCGGATAGCCTGATCACGCGAAAACTAGGCTCCGCGATGGCCCTGCGAGCCGGCGATCAAGCCGCCGAGGTGCTGCGCGCCGCCGAGGCCGGCGATGAAGTGTTTCACGATGCACTGGCGGAGTTTGATTTTTGGCTGCGATCCGACGGGCATCGGAGAAACCCGGGCACCACGGCGGATATGATTGCCGCCGGATTGTTTATCGTGCTGCGAACAGGAATTTTGGGGCATTCGACGAAATAAAAAGGCGGGCCGTCTGCCGCGTCGCTAAGCAGCCCTCTCATTTCACGCTTTCCGATTTCACGATTTCACGATTTCACGCTTTCACGCTTTCACGCTTTCGGTCACTCCGCATTTCCAACTTCGCACTCCACACTTCGAACATGTCCGAACAGTTCCACGTCCGAGTCACCAAAGACTACCTGGTCTTCAGCGCCGCGCATTTTATTACCTACAACGGCAATATCTGCGAGCGGTTGCATGGGCACAACTACCGCTTGGCGGCTGAAGTATTTGGTCCGCTTGACGAGAACCAGTACGTGGTCGATTTCATCGCGCTGCGCGACTGTTTGCGCGAGATTGCCACGCAGTTTGATCACTACATGTTGCTGCCGACGTTGCACCCGGCGATTCAGGTTTCGGCAGGCGAGCGCGAAGTCGAAGTCGCGTTCGAAGACCGGCGATGGGTGTTTCCTCGCGGGGATTGCGTGTTATTGCCGATCGCGAACACGACGACCGAACTGTTGGCTCGGCAGATCGGCCGGCAATTGTTGGAAATACTATCGAGCCGCCACAGTTTTTGCCCGACTCGCTTGCGAATCGAACTTGATGAATGCGAGGGGCAACTGGCAGTTTGGGACTGGCAGCCGTGAAGAACGTGGAATCTACACTGTAGTCGTCTCGCTTCGCGAGGCGATACTCACGCGCAGCCTGAGGAACCCCTGTAACTCCTACAACCGTTGCGGACGAACTGCGAATCACCGCGTAAACCACATACGATGGTTGTGGTAAATTGACCCCCGCTAATTCGAGCCTAGCCTTTGCTTGTTCCCGAGAATCGGGCAAACCGATTGAGCCTGCAACCTGTTTGTCACTTACCTGCGCCTCTGCTACGTCCATCCTGCCCGAACACTTTCGCCCCGGTCGATTGCCATGCGAGTCGAATACATCAATCCGTTCATCACTTCGCTGACCAACACGTTTCGCACCATGTTATCGTGCGAATTGGAGCGCGGTGCCATAGAACTGTTCGACGGCAACAACCCGCGCCATGAAATCAGCGGCACGATCGGCCTTTCGGGTCGCGCCGTCGGAACAGTGGTCCTAAGTCTTTCGCGGGAAGTGGCTCTCAAGGCGGCTTCGACCATGCTGATGATGGAAGCCACTGAAATCGACAACGACGTCGTCGATGCCGTGGGTGAACTGGCCAACATGGTTGCCGGCGCGGCCAAGGCCGAACTCGAACAGTACCAACTCTCGATCAGCCTGCCGAGCGTGATCACCGGCAAAAATTACGAAATTCGTTTTCCATCGAACGTGACGCCGATCTGCATTCCGTTCCAAAGCGAATGGGGCCCGTTGACATTGGAAGTCGGCCTGGCCGCGATCGCCGAACCGGCGCTGGTCTGACCTTCGATTCGGGCAGAGACCAAAACATCACGCATAAGCGAAGTCACAAAGCAGTTTGAAAAAAGTGGCCGCGAATGGATACGAATGAACGCGAATTAGGCAGGTGAACCACGAAACAAACGAACGACACGAAAGAACGCGAATGTAAAGTGTCACTCAACGTATTCACTGCCGGCGCAATAACTGTCTCACTGATCCCCGAGCCCTAATCCACGATCCCACTCATCGCTCCGTGTCTCCGCGCCTCCGTGGTTTTTCAACCCGTGCGTCATGATCATGAAAATTGATCTCAAGCAATCTCGGCTAGCTAGACGATAAAGCCACCGCAGCCGTTCTATTGTCACACTTGGTGCGCTGCTAGCATTCGACAAGTTTAATGCAGGGATTGCATGGGCTCGTTGCGAAAAGCCGCCGTATTATTGATGAGCCTTCCTCAGGAGGAGGCCGGCGCGCTGATGAGCAAACTGCCGGCCAAGGAAGTCGAGGCCGTCTCCATCGAAATTGCCCG
>JAYTAU010000456.1:0-3623 GCA_043737375.1 Planctomycetia bacterium | reverse complement strand
GAGTTCGCGAAACGTCGGCTTGAGGTCCAAGCGATCGGGCTCGCTACCGCCGCCGAGCACGACCAACGTGCCGTCGCGTAAGCGGGCTTGCAGCGTGTGTACTTGGAATTGATGGTTGGCCAAGGCTTCGCGACTGTGTTCGAAGGCATGCACGCCGTAGTTGTAGGGCTGACCCCATTGATCGCCGGTTGCAACCAGCTCGTTCCAGTAGCGATCGGCCGCCTGAAAGTGCTGGGGCCGGAGAAACAATCCTTCGTACCAATGAACTGGCAAATTCCGCATTGGCTGATTGGACCTGCGCTAAGGAATTGACTCTGAATTACCTAAATTTCATCAAACGATCACAGACTCGCCTTGGAGCTTGAATCAATACAAGCTCGACGCGCAAGCGAGTGAATGTGCTTGGCACGCAGACACTCATTTACGCATCGATCTACAGGTGTCGTCACCGGAAAAATCGGCGAGGCATTCGCGAAGTTTCGACGTTGGTAGCACGACAACCTGGCTCGATGCTGTCGTGCTTCAAGCCACGGTTCGCGCATCGTAGCAGTGGCGTAAAACGTTGTAAACATCAGCCTTAAGCGATGTTGACTCTTGGCCAACGATCGCTACACGACATGCGTGGTTCGACTCACGCATCGAGTACATGATTTTTCAGCCCCCGGCTTCGCCGGGACAGGTCGGAATTGTGACAGCCCGTTGACTAGGTCCGACGTCCGCGTCTAGTCGATCCCCCGGCAAAGCCGGGGGCTGATCACGGAATCGCAACTGACACAATGGGGTGCGTACAAAACTGAGGCTCACACCTGCTAACTTCGACGTCAGCTAGCACGCGCGCTGCGTTTGATCGTTAAATCTTTCCCAGATAGATCAAACTCACTGATCGGCAGAGCCGATAAATCTGCCAAGGCAGACCATGTCGGTGCGCTTGCGTACTCACTGGTTGTTGTTAGTCTAGGCAATGTGGAACAAGCACGTGCGAGTTTTGCGGCGACATTTCGGCCATTGGGTTTGCTGGTCGTTGATCATGATGATCATCGCCGGCCCGTCCGCACTCGGCCAAACGGCTGTGTTTCCTCAATCGGCGCCGCTTAAACAAACCAACACTTCGCCACAGGCCAATACGGTACCGCGGATTCAAATCGCCTCGTCGGTGTTGCAGTCGGGTCCGCCGGTCACCGCTGCTCCCCCCTCTGCCGGACCCTCGACCATTGCAATTGTCGGCTCGAATAGCAGCCGGCTGCCAACGGTCGCCGACTCGGGGGCGAGTCGCAAGATGCTAACGGCTCCTCCGCTGAAGCAGCCCGTTGTTAGTTTAGCCGTGCCTCGATCGGCCTATGACCTTGAAATACCACGGGTGATCCTACCCCCGCCGTCGAACATGGATCGGCCGATTCCAATTCAATCGACGCCAGATGAATCGACGCCAGATGAATCCAAGCCGAACGAATCGAATGCCGAGGTCACATTTCTAACACCGCCGTCTACCCAACTACCGGCAGCGCCGAACTCATTGCCAAACTCAGCGACGAATTCTTTGCCAACTGCGGTTTCAGCGTTGCCGACCCAAGAGGGAACTTCGTTCAAGAATCACTTTGGGTTTAAAACGATTTCGGCACCGAAAGACAACTCGAGCCTTCTTGGAAAACCGGTAACGACAAGTAGCTTGATTGCCAAAGTACCGGCTGCCGAGGCACCCGTCGCCCCGAGTTCGACGGTAACAATTCCGACAATAACAAGTCCGACGGTAACAAGACCGATCGCGACGGATTCGATGAGCGTTTCCAAAAGCAACTCAATCGCCAAGCCGCTCGGCATTCAGCCGGCTTCCGCTGGGCAAAATGCCGGTCCGAACAACCTGGCAAATCTCGCCGCGTTGGACCCCGCCGGTGAAGCTTTTCGCGACTCGGCTGCCGCAAGCGGCGCGATGAATGGGAATGCTTCTCGACGGCAACTGATTGTCGGCAAACCGCAAGCTAATTCGCTGCCCGTCAAATCGCCGCCCACTAATTCGTCGCCTGCTATATCGCCTTCGCCTGCTGTAGGGGCTAAAAATTCCGCTCGCAATTTGCCGGCGTCATATCGTGCGACGAAGCAACCCTTGCCCGACGGAGTGCAGCTTGGTCCGGGCGAGTTTTTGTTGCCATCGCCGGGCGGAGTTCCGGGGGCCGCCGAACAGATTCCGCACGGAGCGCTTCCGCCCGGTGCGATCGTCGGCGGATCGCCGTTGCTGATCGATGGCTTCGACCCGACATTCGGCCCTAACCTGGGGGGCTGCGATCAGTGTTCGCACCGCCACGATTGCAGATGCAAAGAG
Source organism: Planctomycetia bacterium (assembly GCA_043737375.1). Taxonomy (GTDB): domain Bacteria; phylum Planctomycetota; class Planctomycetia; order Pirellulales; family JALHPA01; genus JAWXCH01. The sequence continues at coordinate 1,306 of JAYTAU010000456.1, read as the reverse complement.
TGTTGCGGGCCGACTCGATTTCCGCTTTGGGGTTTGAACAATGCCTGCCGGGTCGAAGAGGGAGTCGGCACCGAGCGCGTGCCCTTCGCACCGCAAGTCATTGAAATCTCGCAGCCGTCGAACTCGCTGCGGATGCGGGTCGACTTGGATTACGGCTGGACCTTTCCCGATCGGTCGGAATACTTTTGGGCCAAGCAAGGGGGCCGCGGCCCCGCGCTGCTTGAGACCGAAGTCGACATGCAAGAGTTGAAGTACTCGCTCGAGGTCGGCGGACCGAAGTTCTCGGCGACCACCGAGTTGCCGATTCGGATTCTTGATCCCGAACAGAATCTCAATACGACTGGCTTCAGCGACATGTCGGTAGCCACTAAGTTGGTACTGGTCGACGGCGATACCTGGCAAATTACCCAATTCTTCAAAACGACCATGCCCACCGGCTCGGCCAAAAAAGGTCTGGGCACCGGCCACACGACAATCGAACCGGGATTCTTGTTCCGCCACCGCTACAGCAAACTGACCAACTTTCATTACGAAATTCGCTACTGGGTTCCGTTGGGGAGCGACCTGGAGCACTCGGGACAGGTGCTGCGCTACGGTGCGGGCGTCAGCCGATTGCTGTACGAAAGCGACGATTTTGCACTGATTCCGACCATCGAATTCGTCGGTTGGTCGGCGCTCGACGGTCGACAGACCAATCCGTTCGGTGGGCTTGAAGCGGTCGACCCGATCGGGATCTTCACGATCAACCCGGGCATGCGAATGGTCTACGATATGGGCTGCGACCTGGGCCTGCTAGAGGTCGGTCTGGGGGCCGGATTTGCCGCGAGTACCGACCATTGGGAAGACTCGCAGATGCGGCTGGAGCTGAAGTGGACGTACTGAGGAAGTGCGGAATTCGGAGTTGGAAGTGCGGAGTAAGTTTTGATCACTCCGCACTTCCAACTTCGCACTCCGCACTTGCATTCACCCGCCGATGATCACGGTGGGGCAGCCGGGCGGCAGCACCGCTCCGCCGTGCGCCGCTGAATCGCCGACGCGCACGGCCGGCTTGTTCATGATCATCACGGTTGCCGAGCCCTTGATGATTGAATCGGGCGGGCCTACACAGACAGCCTTATCGCCCAGCACTGCGGCGGGCAGGCTGCCGATCAGCACCGTAGCAGCGCCGGGGCCGACAATCGGTCCTCCGACATGCGGCACGGGGCCAGTCGCGGCGGGACAAGCATGCATATCGGTAACGCGTGCGGCGGGAGGCATGAGGCGGAGGGGTTAGGGGTCGGGGATCGGGGATCGGGGATCGGGGATC
>JAYTAU010000455.1:0-3624 GCA_043737375.1 Planctomycetia bacterium | reverse complement strand
TTATCGAAGACCCTGTTGTATGGCGAGAAGTATTTACCCGCCGATAAGTACGACAACGCACCGGACGACGACCAAGGTTGGAACCTGGGCTTCGATATCGATGTTATCCGCTGGTCGCGACTCCCGCCTCGGCAAGATACCGCGGGCCAAGCTTTTAACGAGGAGATCTTCGGATCCTACCACTCCTCGGCTTCACATTTTGCGATGGCCGATGGCTCCGTACAAAACATCAGCTACGACATCGAAGACAACGTGTTCAAGTTTCTGGGCGGACGCAACGATGGAAAGATCGTTGCCGTGCCATAGTTGAATAATTACACGCTCAAAGCGCAAGCGAGTGAATTGGTAGCGAGTTCGCTTTGCGCTCCGGGTGCCCGTTTTTTTTTGCCCGAGTGGTCGGTTTAACGAGATTGGACGAGTAGCCGAAAAGCGCCGGAGTTTGGGTGAAGTTATGTGATCGACAGCCCCTAGCAGCGCGCCCAAGGTCCGGCGACCTTGGCTACGGGATCGTGACTTCGCTTCCGCGAATCATCGCAGCGGAACGCAGAAACTCCTCCTGCTTACTTGCTTTCGAAAGCACTATCCCCCTTGGTCGGCGGACGGCGGCTCTTGAAGCCATCGCCCGAATCTTTGTTGTTGTCGAGCCGCGTGTTGTTATTGCGAAAAATTTTGGGTCCGCCACCAGAAGAAACCTGACTGGTCGAGCGCGGGGTGTAACTGATTTGAGCGAGGAATTCGTCGAGTTTGATCAGCGGCACGCCGAGCTTTTTGGCCTCGGTGTTCAACGTCGTCCAACCTTCAAGCTCTTTTTCCGCCCCCTTGTCGGTCGGTGCCCGACCGATGATCAAGTACTTGGTCTGATGGTTGAGTTTCCCGACGAGTTTGCCTTTCTCGTCGGCCTCGGCATCGATCACGCCGCCGTTGATCGAAATCAGATCCCGTAGCTTTGCGCGATCGCTGGTGCCGTCGTTATCGAAATCGATCAACCCGGCAATCGCGAAATGCTGCGTTTGACCGGGATGCCAAATCGGCGTGTAGATAATATCACCGGCCACGATCGGGTCGTTACTCGCGTTTTCGATAATTCGCGCTTCGGCCAGGTGCCGGTCGCGGATATTCAAGATCTCGATGCTCCCCTTTTTGATCGCCGTGGCCGCGTTCGTGGCATCCTTGTCGTAGACGCTAAAGGTAATGCGACGTTGTAAGCCGTCATCCGAACCCAAATTCACCCAAACCAGATTGTCGCGCTGGTTGACGAAGGCCACCCGTCCGTCAGGAATGCTGGGGGTCTCTTGTTGCAGATCTTCAACTTGCTTGGTTTTGTTGGCGATCGTATCCGAAAGCTTCTTGACCTGTTGCGACAAATCTTGAGCCACTTTGGCGCTGGTCGCTTTCAGATCTTGATATTGCTTGTCCTTGGCGGTGATTTGGGTCGCAGCGACAGTCTTGGATTGATCGAGCTCGGACACCTGACTATCGAACTGAACTTTGTCGGTTTTTTGGGTCGATTGCGCCGTGCTTTTGTCTTTCGAATGCACATCGACGACGCCGGCAAACTTGACCTTCTCATCATCACGCTCTTTTTTGAGCGCTTGGACCTCGGCCTGAGCCGAGGTGACTTCTTTGTGCTTGCTATCGATCGTCTTGGCCAATTGCTCGACCAGCTTGGTGTAGTTCTTCTGATCGTCGGGCAATTGCAGCTTGAAAAACTCGTTGTACTTCTGAATTTCGTCCTTGCTCCGTTTTTCGTAGTCGGCCTTGGCTTCGGTCTCAGGATAGCCGGCGATCTGCAATAGCGCAACGCGCTCTTCGCGGATCAGCCGCTCTTTGTCGTCGGATTGCTTGGCGGTTTCTTCGGCCTTTTTCGTCTTCACCAATTCATCTTTGTAGTTGTTGAAAAAGATGAACGTCGTCACGCTCAAAATGATCGTCAACATGACGAAAATGATCAGCGAGATCTGCAATCCCTGATTTTCGCGGGCAGCCATTCGATGCTCTCCTCCGTTGAACCGGACGGGCCTTCTCGGTTGATATTGTATAGTCCGCGCGCTCGAGAGCGAGCGTGCGGTTGTTCCCAAACGTAGGACGGAATTCATTCCGTCTTCTTAGCATCGCAAAACCGATAAAACGGAAATCATTCCGTCTTGCCGCTCAAGCGAAGGTCGCGAAATCACTTTTTAGACGAGTACCGACAAGCGATTTGCCATGAAATGGCGTAAGCTTCACAACCTGAGCGTGTTAGTTTAGTCTAAATGGGCTGGCGGCGAGTGTCAACAAATTCCCCGCCTAGGACGCTTGTTTCAGGTTTTATGTAGCCCCCGGCTTTGCCGGGGGACGTGTCGAAGTTTGAGGTCGTCCCCCTGAGTTCGCGGTGGCGTCTATTCTTAATCGATTCCCGGGCAAAGCCCGGGGCTATGAAGGCGTTTCAATTGGCAAACTCGCCACAACCGGCCGACTTCGAATGGCTAGTCAGCCCGGCTGCCGCGGCATGGCTACAACTGGCCAACTCGCCCGAGCGGTCGTTGATCGCGCTGGCATCGCAGTTGCGAAAAGAGCTTTCGGCCGAGCGTGCCCATTTAGTTTTAGAGCAAGTCGAGTTGCGCCGACGCGCCCGCGAGAAGTTCGCAACAGCCGAGCAGATGTTCTTCACCCCCCTTGGGCTTGAGCAGGCGACCGACGCCGCCGTTGCCCGCTACAAGGCCGCCCGTTTTCCGCTCGGCAAGCCGCTGGCTGATTTGTGTTGCGGCATCGGCGGCGATCTACTGGCACTGGCCCAACGCGGCCCGACGACGGGCTTCGATCGCGATGCGAAATCGGCGACGTTTGCGAATGCGAATATACAAGTGTCGGCTCAATCGTGCGATGCGCACACAACCAAGGTAATTGGCGCGCGGGTGCTTGCCGCCGATGTTAGTTCCATCCAACTGAGCGAATTCGCCGCTTGGCATATCGACCCCGACCGCCGACCGGCCGGCAAACGCACGACGCATGTCGATTTTCATGAACCTGCGCCCGAGGTATTGTCGCGACTGTTGCGAAATTGCCCGCACGCGGCGATCAAATTGGCGCCTGGGTCGAGTTTGCGCGACCGCGGCCGGCGCAGCGACGACATTAGCACCACGGCGACTGATCTTCCTTGGGACAATGCCGAGTTGGAATGGATCAGCCGCGGCGGGCAATGTCGGCAACTCGTAGCCTGGTTCGGAAACTTGACGAACAGCCCGGGAAAGCGACGAGCAACGAAGCTTGTTGCGGCTCTAAGTCACTCGTGCGTTGATACCGAAAGTGTGCCGCTGGCTCTGCCAGTGCTTGGAGGACCGTATGCGGCTAACCTTCAGAGTTTTTCATACGTCGGCAGCGACACGCAACCGTTGCTTACTGTCGCAGAGAAAATCGGCCGTTATGTTTTCGAACCCGACGCTGCTCTGTTGGCCGCGCGATTGGCCGATGCCCATGCGGCTGAGTTGGAACTCAAGACCGTGGCCCGCGATGTTTCGTACTTCACGGCCGATCGCGCGATCGACCATCCGTTATGGACGCAGTTCGAAGTCCGCGCTTGTCTGCCCTATCAGCCCAAGCGGCTCAAAAGTTGGCTTCGCGAACGACAGATCGGTCGCTTGGAAG
>JAYTAU010000454.1:0-1332 GCA_043737375.1 Planctomycetia bacterium | reverse complement strand
AAGGTTTCAACCGGCATGCAGTTCGTCGGTTGCATCATGGGCGACTACGCCAAGACGGCAATCAATACCAGTATCTTCACGGGCAAGACGATCGGCGTGGGTAGCATGGTGTACGGCTTCGTGACCGGCAACGTGCCCAGCTTTGTGAACTACGCCCGTTCGTTTGGGCATGTGACTGAAGCGTCGGTCGATTCGCTGATTGCGACGCAAGCGCGAATGTTCGCGCGGCGCAAGCTCACGCCGCGCCCTTGCGATGTGCAACTGTTGCACGACGTGTTTGAGATGACTCGGCCCGAACGCGCCGACTTCGGCGAACTGCCTAACGAACCGATCGCTTGGTAACGACCACGAAAGCAAGCCAGAAGAGTAAACCACGAAATACACGGAAGACACGAAAGCGGGGAACGGGAAAAGGCAATTAGTTGTGCCGCCTTCCAACTGGCTCTCAATTCATTCCCCACTCCCCATTTCCTTTTCGTGTCTTTCGTATCTTTCGTGGTTAAAATTTCCCGATTCGGGGTCTCAACCGGCGGGCGACATGCCTTGCTTGGCACGGGCTTCAGGTGTGACCGGCTGTGCGTTTTCGGCCGGCAAAATCCGTCCACCGAATGAACGCGCATAGACCTGTGTAAACTCCGCGCCGAAAAACAAGATCTGCGACGAGTAATAGGCCCATAGCAAAATGATGATGACTGCTCCTGCCGCGCCGTAGGTCGAGCCAAATCCGGCCTTGCCCAGGTACATTCCTAGCGCGTACTTGCCGATCGTGAACAACACGGCGGTGAACGCCGCGCCAAGCCAAACATCGCGCCAGCGAATTTTCACATCCGGCAAAAACTTGAACATCATGGCGAACAGCAGCGTCACGGCCCCAAACGAAACTGCTACATCGACCAGATAGGCCGTCCAATCGGGGATCGGTATTAGGTGATTGAAGAACTCCAGCAGCATCGACAGCCCGGCGCTGACGACCAACATCACCAACAACAAAAATCCGATCGTGAGCACCATCGCGAAGGATAAAAAACGATCTTTGACATATTGCCAGACTCCCAATCCCGGCTTGGCCTCGACTTCCCAAATGGTATTCAGCGAGTCTTTGAGTTGGGCAAACACACCTGTTGCTCCGAACAATAGTGCCACGACGCCCAGCACCGTGGCGACGATTCCGGAGTCTTTGTTTTGTGCCCCGGCAACCATTGCGGCGACGCCGTCTTTTCCCTCGGGGCCGAGCAGACCTTCGAGCTCGTGATTGATGGCCGATTGCACTTTAGCTGGGTCGAACACCAAGCCGGCGATCGAAATCACGATCAATAACAGGGGTGCTAACGA
>JAYTAU010000453.1:0-1332 GCA_043737375.1 Planctomycetia bacterium | reverse complement strand
CAATACCAACCCTATGACCCGGCCCGTGCTGATCGACGTGATTTGCAATCCATCGTTGCCGGTGATGAACGGCGGGCTGGGCCTCAACAAATCGTTCGCCGCGCCGGTCGGCGGATTGGCGGCCGGAAACGCGGCGGTCGGCAACAGTTCGTCGCTCAAATCGAGCGCCATCGACCGGTTTGCAGCCGATGCGGTGCTTTTGGACGGGGTGCCCGCGGGAAAGTCGTTCGCCGCCTTCGCCGGTTCGCAGACAAATAGCGATCTGCTATCGGTCAACGACCAAGCGTTACTGAGCTTGGCGGGCGAGGCCGATTTTTTCGGGGCATTTTAATGAATCGTGTTCCGCAGCGAGCGAACGTGTTCGTCGCGGCTAAAAAATTACGATGACTATTTTTCGAAATCCAGTCGTACCGCCGGCGAAGACCAAAGAGTTTCCGTCAGACGCGAACCTCGCCCCTTGAAAGCTTTTTTGACAATTCCGCGATCAAGCAACCGTTCGCTGCTTGACATCGGCGACAGCTCGTTAGAATAAAATCGCGATCGCAACCAATAGTCCACTTGTCGTTTTTTTCGCAGGGTGGTATACAGCGCGAATTAACGTCCGTGATTTTGCTGGTCAGCGATTTTGACGGCGTCCCGCGGAACACGTGTGTCCGGGACAGCTCAGTACTTTTTCCAGGGAGGCTTTAGCTCATTCCGATGAACGAACAGACCGCCGGTCAGATTACGGCCTCGCCCAACGTCACGTTGCCTGGCGATGCCGAGGAGCCTCCTGGTACGAGTTGCTCGACGGAACCTCCGGATTTATTTCATCCACGGGTTCACAGTACCAATGGCACGCAGCGGTGCTTACAAACCGCCGGGCCAAATTCAAGCAACGCAAGACAGGCGCGTCACCCGCTGTGGCAGGACATTCCCGACGCATTGTGGGAAGACTGGCGTTGGCAACGGCAACATGCCGTGCGTACGACCGCCCAATTGGCCGAATTGCTACCGCTGCCGCCAGCCGAAATCACGGCGCTGGAGCGGCTGGAGTCGCACTTTCGCACGGCCATTCCGCCGTATTATTTCTCTTTGATCGATGTCAACGATCCGCACGATCCGATTCGCTTGCAGTCGGTACCGTCGTCGCAAGAAGAGGTCAACGTCAGCGGCGTCGAGTTCGACGACCCGTTGGAAGAAGACAAAGATTCGCCGGTCCCCGGCGTGACCCACCGCTACCCCGATCGGGCGCTGTTGATCACCACACCGGTGTGCAGCATGTACTGCCGGTTTTGCACGCGCAAACGTGTGACGATGGACCGCGACGGTTGGGATGCCCCTAGCCGCGAC
>JAYTAU010000452.1:0-8897 GCA_043737375.1 Planctomycetia bacterium | reverse complement strand
ACATCCAACCGCCCGGCTGGGAGGGGCCGACGCCTTTGTTGGGATCTCCGACCCATTTCCAACTCCAACCCCCCGAGGGAAAAAACTTATGCGCCGAGAGATGGGTTTGGCAGGCCAGCGCCAAATTGCGGATGTTATTTTTGCATTGGGTGCGGCGGCCTGCTTCGCGGGCGGCTTGGATTGCCGGTAACAGCATGGCAATCAGAATTCCGATGATTGCTATGACGACGAGAAGTTCTACCAACGTGAAGCCACGCTCAGCTTTGGAAATCGACATCGCGTTTCCTTTCTAACCTCTCGATTGGTTCAACTTTCTGGTATTACCAGATGCGATGCTTGTATATTGGCAAATCCTTTGAGAATTCGCAAGATAATTTTGCCGAATACAATAGATTTCCAAAAAAGCGCGGCCCCGCTGACGGGGAGTCGAGGGGGATGCGGGGCCGCGCGGTGGGGACACCTCAAATACAACCAACTATCTGGAATATTCAACCCGTTTTATTCAGCCGGATTCCATTGGTTAAATCTATGTTTCAAAAAACGTCGTTTCGAGAAACGTCCGATGTCGCCGCCATACTCTGTCGCCGGCGAGTATGCACTACTTGACCAACATCCTTTTCAAACCACTTCCACCGACTTTTCAATCTGGTATTACCAGTTTATCGGAAGTCGGATTAATTTGCAAGCAATTTTCGAATCATTTTCCGAAATTCCGCCGACGTGTTTTGGTCGCGGTTATTCTTTGGCTGCGCGATCGGCTTTCAACTGTTCCACCAGTTTGATGCTGGTAAAACACAAGCCCTTCACCGTCAGACCGTTGTAGGCATCGCTACCGACGAAAGCGTAGCGTAACCGATCGAGGGGATGGTCCTTCGCAATCGCCGAAGGCATCGGATGTCGCGCGCCGGTCGGGTCCACAAATGTTGCGACTCCGTTAGTCCACTCCAAACGCACGGTGTGAAGCGTTTTGCCGTCGGGTTTCCAGTCGTTTACCGATCCTAGCGCCGGCTCCCACTCGGTCTTGTCGAACTTTTTGCCGGACGCTTTAGCCTTCGAGAACTTGTACTTCTCGCTGCCCGTGCGAATGTAGAAAATGTCGCCGCCATGCCGGTTCTGATCAAGACTCTCATCCTCATGCAAACCGGCGTAGTTTATTTTGCCCTGGGCCGAGAACCAGGGAAGCTCATCGGCGGTAAATTGAATTTCAAGATACCCATTGGTGATCGGTTTGCCGGCGTCGAACACGATCCGTTCAGCCTTGGCTCCGGTCGTTCGCCAGCCCTGCCCCTTGATCCATTCACCCCCCGCGATTTTTCCGCCGGGCGCATTTCCTGTGCTTAAATCGACCTCCCAAAGCAGTTTATCGATAAGCTTTAAAGATGCTGCGGCGGCCGGCGTCGGCCCCTGTGCCGCCGGCTCGACCGCAGACACCTTATGGAAAGGATTTATCGCACAGAACACCGTTATCAGTACGATCAGCAATGAATGATTTAGCATGAGTGTGTTAGCGCGGAGGGTGTTCGACGATCCAAATTCCGATTTACGACCGGGCCATGCTGTTGCAGTATCAGGCCCCCGAGTATCCGTTCTTGATCGATCCTTTTCGAGGCAACGCCGGGCAGGAGAAAAAGCCGTCGTCGGCCAAACTCGAAAGTAAGAGCGACTAAACAGTTTCGTTCTTAAGCAACTCCGCCATTTTTTCGGTCGTAAAATTCGCTGATTGGCAGAGTTCAATCATGGGCTTTTCATACTCGATAACCTCCTTAACGGCACGTTCAAGCTCGCGCACCGCATCAAGCGGTATGATGGTTGCACCGTGTTGGTCGGCGTGAAGAATGTCTCCGGGGCGAATGATCATACCGCCGATGCGAACCGGGATATCAAAGTCTTCAAGATGACAAAAAGCGTGCGACACGCTGATCGACTGCGCGAAGAACGAGAATTTCAGCGCGCGAACCTCGTCCAAATCGCGCACCGCGCCGTCGGTAATCACAGCAACACAGCCGAGCGCCTTGTGAATGTTGGCGTTTACCTCGCCCCAATAGGCGCCCAATGAGGGCTGATCAAGTTCTTGCGCGACCACGATTCGCGTTTCGGAAACTTTGTATTGACATAGTCCCAGTACGGTTTGCGCGAGCTATGCCGACCAGGGGTTGCCGAACGAACGGTCAACGTGCAGGCAAAACCGATCACGCATCCCAGCTCGGGAAAGACACACTTAATACTCGGATCGGTGTATCCCTCGGCACTGGTACGTATACCCAGGCGCTCAATGGCGTTGGCAATCGTGGGCGTCGGCACAGCCCGCAGGGAGGTTAACATGCCGGCTACCGATTCCAATTTCGAACGATCCAACTGACTCATCGCTATCCTTCGTTAACGACCATAAAAAACAAAACCGCACTTAACATGATCCCCTGGCAACCAGGGTGGCACTGACAGCTCTCGGGCTTGAACGTAGTGCGTGCGACAGCACTGCGTAGTCATGCTTGCTATATCGGCAATCTTATCCGACGCATCGGCTCTGAATAGGTGTTCTCAATCCAACGAAAATTCAGCCGCGTCTGCACCTTGCTCGGAGACCACGAAAGTCAGCGTGGAGTTGGCGTTGTACTTGTCGGGAACCGTTTCGCGGACGGTTTCGACGGCCGACTCGCCGCCGTCGGTTGTTGTTCGTTTTCGGGTGGAAATCCGTACTCGATGCTCGCCGACGATCGCACCTGGGCGACCATCCGCTGTCGTCAACGTATATCGACCCGCGGCGTCCGTCTCGCCGAACGATGTTACCCCGCGTCCGATAGCGGGGGTTGATTCCGGCAGGAATACCACCCGCGCATTGGCAAGCGGCTTGCCCTTCATTTTTACCAACCCGCTGACAGGAGCGATCTCGCGCGGCGCTTGGGAACACCCGGCCAACGAGCAGGCGATGGCGAGCCATACGCACGCGCGAAAAATGTGACGATCTCGGATTCGCATAGCGAGCTGCATCATCGACCGATTCGTTTGCGGCAATTTTTCGTGAAACGATGTGCTTCAGTCGAGGCGGGCTTATTCATACGAGATGTTAGTCTCATTGCCGGCGATCGTGGCCAAGTTGCCTAAGATGGTCGTGCTATTGGCATTCGAAACAGAACTTACCGACTCGTCGCAAAGCGCAAAATTGATGATGCCGCCTGGGTGCAAGCTGGCAAAATTTCGACGACAGGCTGCGGGAAAGGTGGGGTCGGGGCTGTTCTCTCGACATGCGATATAGTCTGGATCGAGCGCGTAAGAGCCTGCATTGGGTACGATGGTTCCCAGATTTGCCCCATGCACTCCATAGGCCCAAAATGCAGCGCGACCGATTTCAGTTTTCGTAGCGTGCTCACCGATCATGAAGGTTTTAGACGTTCCATCTACAATTTGCTTGAGGCGCACCACGGTCAAAGCAACTGGAGATGAAGCACCGGCAACACTGATGCCGGCCAAATGCAGAGGACCACGATCCGATAGTTTGAGAAAGCCGGGGGCGATTTTCATATCGTGCGTATCCCAATAGCACTCCTCCGGGTTAGTCCCCGTGATCCCACGTCCTCCCACACAACGATACGAACCGGTGGCCGCGTCAAAATCGGGAGGGGAATTGTGCAAAGGTCTCGCAAGCTTTCCGGCATTGCCGTCACTCGGGCAATTCATGACCGCAAGCGGGGTTTGGATGACCGTTCGATTTTTTCCCGAAGCATTGTTCGGTTTCGTATGGTCGTACAAATCGTATAGGACTTGCTCTTCAAGAAACGGTAGGCTTTCGATGGCCCAATTCGTCATGTTGCCGGATTGAGATCCCCCACTTCCCGTTCGCAGTTTGCCCGGCGGAAGTGCCTTTCGGGACGATTCATAATTCAAAACGGCCAAGGCGATATTTTTCAGATTGTTGATGCAATGGGTGCGCCGAGCCGCTTCGCGCGCGGCCTGAATCGCCGGTAGCAGCAGCGCGACGAGGCTCCCGATGATTGCAATCACCACCAACAACTCGACCAGCGTGAAAGCACGTTGCAAGCTGTTTTCGTGCTTAAAATAACGTTCATTTCGCATTTGTAGACCCGCCGCGGCTGAACATCGCCGGACGCAATTGGGAAACGTTCAAATTAGCCAGCGTCTGGTAATACCAGGCTCAGCATTTATCGGCATCCGGTGTCAATAGTTTTGCTGTCGCTCGTCGTTTTTTTTTTGAAATATATGGTCTAATTTGCCATCGGCAGCCTCCCGAGTGGATCATAGGGAGACGTTTTGGGGCTTTGGTCCAACCTGCATTGAGCAGTCGCAAAGCTCATCCGAGATCAGAATTCGCCAGTCGGATCACCTTTCCAAAACATCGGTCATCGCTGGATATGATAAGGCAATTTTGTTTCGTTCAGGTCATCATTGTCGGCGGGGCAATTTACGGTAACGCATTCCAAACGAATCATGGCTAAAGCAGCACCCTCGACCTCATTATTGAATGGCAAGTCCGAACATCGTTCCGATGACGTCTTGAGACATATTGTGGGGCTGATTTTTGAGGGTCAAATCGGTCCTGGCAGTCGACTCCCTTCCGAACGCGAGTTGTCCGAGTCGCTCGGTGTCAGTCGCACGACTTTGCGCGATGCCATGAACCGGCTGCGCGCTCGGGGATACATCGAGAGCCGATCCAAGAGCGGCAATTATGTCTGCACGGCGATCCCCCAATCGCTGAGTACGCCGATCGAAGATGTGGTCGAAGCCAATGTGGTCGGATTTGGCGATATCATCGAAATCCGCGAGATTCTGGAAGTTTGGGCCGTCGCCCGGGCCGCGGAAAACTCCACCGCTCCCGCTATCGCCAAACTACAGAAATGCATCGTCGCCATGAAAGCGTCGGGCACGCTCAAGACTGAAGAATTGTTCACGAAATTCGGCCAAGCCGATTTGCAATTTCATCAAACGATTGCCGAGATGACGGGCAATCCCATTTACATCCACCTGATTCACTTTATCGGGCATCTGATTACCCGCTCGATCAAATTAAGTCGTGACCTGATCACGGAGGGTTTTGCGGCGCGCAATCTCGAAGTGCATCAAAACATTTACGACTCGATTTGCAATAAAAATCCGGATGCGGCACGCGAGGCGATGGTGGAGCATTTTGCCTTCGTCAAAAAGCACATTCGGCAGCCGGGGCGTCGCAAGCGAAGCTGAGCGAGCGCGAGGCAGTAGACGACCCCGCGAGGGCAATTCCGCGATCTCCACGATGCTTCTATCGCCAATGAGACTAAAAAAATGTTGACTTGGAACCGGCTGTCCCATATTCTGGTATGACCAAGCCACGCTCATTCTGCAGGGTGACCGCCAGCGGTCAACTGAGGAGCGGCATTCGAGCATTCAGACTCATCTATTCAGGAAAATCTTTCCGGTGATTACCAAGGCCGCTTTGATTACCGTTGTCGTCTATTTGCATTTGACTGCGTTGGGAACCGCTGCCGACGAGGCAACGCCCCCTACGGCGGCGAACATGCTGACCGAACAGGAAAAACAAGCCGGATGGCAATTGCTATTCGACGGATCGTCATTAAACGGCTGGACCTCGATCGATGGCGAGTTGCCGCGCTCGGTTTGGGCGGTTGACGACGGAACGCTATTCTTCAAGTCGGGAAGGGTAACAAGCAGCGAACCGTCCCGTTGCCACTGGCCGCACGAAAAGCGTTGCAGGTCTACCTTGATACTCGGCCCCCGGTCGCAGAGGGCAACGTGTTCATCGGCGAGCGTGGCCCAATCACCGACGACGGGGTTCGTTCGCTTTGCCGGAAGTACAGCGCCGTGATCGGGGTGCGATTGCATCCCCACGTCTTTCGACATTCATTCGCCAAACAGTTCTTGGCCGACAACGGGAACGATCTGGTATCGCTGGCCCAAATCCTTGGCCACGAGAACTTGAACACGACCAGCCGATACAGCCAGAAGTCCGAAGAACAACTGGCGGCGGGATCAGAGCGGGTCAACTGGTGACGAAAGTCCGAGACAATGCCAGAATGCGCACGGACAACAGCAAAGGTACGAACAATGTCGTGGATCGACTGGTACAACTCGCTCGCCAAACCAAGCTGGACGCCGGCACCGGCGACCATTGGGCTGATTTGGCAGATTCTCTACCCGATCATCATCGTCAGCTTTGGGTTCGTGTTCGTGCAGATGTTTCGAGGCAAGGTCGGCTGGCTCGTGGCATTGCCCTTCGCCATCAACCTCGTGGCGAACCTGATCTTCACTCCGATTCAGTTCGGGCTGAGGAACCTGCCGCTGGCCTCGGTGGACATCGTAATCGTCTGGGCAACGATCATTTGGATGATGATCGTCGTTTGGCGGCACTACCGCTGGGTAGCCGTGGCCCAAGTGCCGTATTTTGTTTGGGTGTCACTGGCCACGGTGCTGCAACTGAGCATCACGGCGATGAATTGGGGTAGGCCATGATTCGGATTGGCCTCTGCTGCCTGTTTCGACGAGTTACCTTGGCTTTCACGGCTGCGAAACGTACAATGACGGCTCATTCGGACGATTAAACGAAGGGCAGCCCACTCAGGTCGGGAGGCTTGTCAGTGAATAAGCCGACGTGGCCGCACCCGCACGGGTATGCGGCCACGTCGGCTTTTTTCGTTCGATGTGTGACACGTTCACCGCATATCGGTGGATGAAGGAAATGAAGGCGTAGTTGACTACGAGAGCGAGAACAGAATGCCGGACACCAGACCTGAAGTTGCCTTGCACTTGCGACCGGAATGGACCCGTGTCACCCTCGCCAGCATTGGCGATGCGGTGATTACCACGGACACCGAAGGGCGGGTCACGTTTCTGAACCCGGTCGCTCAATCCTTGACCGGGTGGACGCAGGATGAGGCAGCGGGCGTTTCAGTGGAGACGGTGTTTAAGATCGTCCATCCAGAGACTCGGATAATCGTCGAGAGTCCCGCCGTTCGAGCTTTGAGGGAGGGCGTGAATGTCGGACTGACGAATCGCACGCTGCTCATCGCCAAGGATGGCAAGGTCGATGAGAAAGCCGGGACGTTCAATTACTTTCTGCTTTACGACGAAGTAGTAAACACGGAGAAGATTATCACCGATGGCAGCGGCAAAATGGTGAAGAAGACATCGGACAGCGTGATGACGAGCCGTAATGAAGAGAAAGCCGACCGTCCGCTGATGGGCGTCATCATCTCGACCGGAGACGGCCAGATCATGCCGATGAAGCAAGCGTTGAAGGAGTTTTCTGGGAAACTCGTGATCTTTTGCGACGACTTCGACGGCCTCCACCCGACTTACCGGAAGATGTTGGCGAAGGATACTTGGATCATCGAAATCGAGAAGCCGGGCGGACTGCGGGAAGCTAAGAAGTCGGTGAAGTAGATGACATCAGCCCGGCTGCGCAAGGTCAACATTTGCGCGAACCGCACGTCCGTGTCGCCGTAGCGACCGTCCGCAATGCGTAATTGATCCAACGGCAGTTTCGGCGTTGAATTCACCGCTGAAACATTTGCCGGCATGATTGCAGGCAGATCGTCGGCGTCCTGCCCGGCTGATCGCGAGCGGTTGACGTTCGTGCCGTCCAACAGCAACACTTGCCACTCGCCTCGCGGACCATGCTTATGCCCCCAATCGAGCGTGTAGGATTTGTTAACCTCCGGGCGTTCGGGGTGCAGCGATATAGCATCGGCCATGCGAGCAATATCGCGCTGCAACAATGTATCCAACTCACGTTGGCCGGCCCAACACATAGCGAGGTATAAAAATACTTCGGCCGCCAATATCAGCACGCCGATTGTTGCAACATACTGAAATAATAACCGACGGCTCAGCGAAGGAATGAATGTCATGCCGATCCCTCCAAGCGATAACCTGCCCCGCGCAAGGTGGTAATCAACGGATCGCTGCCGGCCCGAGCTAACTTACGCCGCAGCTCTTTGACATGTACGTCGATGACGTTGCTCATCCCTTCCGATTGCTCGTTCCACACATGCTCGTACATCCGCGTGCGGGTCAGCACCTCGCCGGGGTGCTGCATGAAGAATTCGAGAATCGCAAATTCTCGCGGAGAAAGCTCGAGCGCTGTTTGGTTCCAAGTAACCTTGCGGGTGGTGCGATTCAACACGAGCTTGCCATTCGTCAACACGCTGGAAAAACCGGTGCGTGCCCGACGCAGTACGGCGCGCACCCGCGCCAAAAACTCATCGAATGCAAATGGTTTCACCAGGTAATCGTCGGCACCATGATCGAGGCCGCGTACCCGATCGGCCACGGTATCCTTGGCGGTGAGCAATAAAACGGGTACGTGCGAATCGCGGCAACGTAGCTCCTTGAGCAGTGCCAAGCCATCGACATGCGGCAACATCACATCGAGAATGACCAAATCATATGCCGGGTCGGTCAACTTAAATCGCCCCTCGCTGCCGTCGCCCGCTTCATCGATCGAGAAGCCCTCTTCCGTAAGTCCGCGAACAATAAAGCCGCGAATCGCGTCATCGTCTTCAATCACTAGAATCCGCATCGCTTTCCCCGGTTTGCTGTGCGATGCGATAATTCCAGGATTGTGTGCGACGCGACTTGGTACTAATGGATTGAGCCCTGACAGTCGGTCGAGACGATGATGGCTCGCTGACGGCAGAACGCAGTTTTGTAAAGCGGAGATCACGTGGCTGACCTTGAATTAACCGCCGAATCAGGTTGAATATTTGCCTTCGATGATCAGGCTATGGGGCCGAGTCTACAACCAAGTGGCTGAAGCCACGATGAAGGGAACATGAAATTTATTTCATTTGGAAAGAAATCATGATTTAGAAGCCCTAACTTTACCAAGGATTTGTGTGCCACTGGATCTGCCGGTGCTTTGCAGGCCGGTTCATTTAGGGGCGACCGAA
>JAYTAU010000451.1:0-8901 GCA_043737375.1 Planctomycetia bacterium | reverse complement strand
GACGTTATTCTGTCGGGCGGCGATCCGTTAACCTTGCCGGTCGCCAAGCTCAAGTGGTTCCTCACCGAACTGGCGGCGATCGATCACGTTGACATGATTCGCGTCGGCACTCGCGTGCCGGTCACGCTGCCGCAACGCCTGTTCGACATGGAACTGGTTCGGCTGCTGCAAAGCGTGGAAAAGGTCTGGATTCAGACGCACTTCAACCATCCGACCGAAATTACGCCCGAGGCGGCCCGCGCTTGTCGCAATCTGATCAACGCCGGTATGCCGATCAACAACCATGCGGTGTTGATGAAAGGGGTCAACGACTCGGTCGACATCATGCGGCAGCTTGTCTGCGGGCTGATGAAGATCAAGGTTCGGCCTTATTACCTGTTCCATTGCGATCCGGTCACCGGCGCGGGGCACTTTCGCACTTCGGTTTGGAAGGGGATCGAGATCATCGAGGGCTTGCGCGGCCACGTGTCGGGACTGGGCGTGCCGACCTATGTGGTCGATGGGCTGCACGGCGCCGGCAAGATTCCGGTGATGCCGAACTACTTGATCTCGGCCAGCGACGACGCGGTGGTCTTGCGAAACTACGAAGGCATGATCTTTCGTTATGCCCCGGAGGATAAAGCGACCGAAGCAAAGCACGTCGATTCGATCGGTGTGAGCAAGGTCTTGAGCGGCGGCGGCAAGCCACTCGTGCCGGCCGACCTTCCCCGGCAAGCACGGCGTCGGAAGCACGAACTGGAGCTAGCGGGCGGTGAGGTCGCTGCGATTGAGTTGAACGGCGCTGTGTCGAATAGCATCGCGTCGAATGGTGCCGCTTCGGTCGAAACGACCAACGGACACTCCAAGGCCAATGGACACGCCAAAACCAATGGTCGGGTTAACGGCAACGGACATGCTCCCGCCAACGGACATTCGAACGGTGTCGTTCCGGCCAGCGGGATTGGCCCTGCTAATGGGATTGGACAGGCGAGCGGCAAGTCGACCAGCAAGCGCGCCGTCATGACGAATGCCATCGCCGCGGCATTGGCGGCCGGCGAGCCGAAAGCGACGAAACCGACGCCGGTACGTGTCGACGCGCCGCCGCGTAACGATGAACTGCTCCGTCGCGCTCACAAACCGACAGCCGAACGACCGAGTTCGGCCGGCAGAGTGAACGCGTCGGACAAAAAGAGTTAATCTTCTCACGACTGTCCACCTCGAGCCCACGGATTGCAATCCGTGGGCTTGGTGGCTGGGTGCCATGCCCACTGCCCTGAGTGGGCATGAAAATGCTGATGGCGTTCAACTCAACGATCGAATCAGGATTTAAACTCATGCCCACGCAAAGCCGTGGGCATGGCACCCCACTGCTTTGATTTGACACCATACTAGGAACCCTCTCGCGTGATTCTTGGTTTTACCTACAACGTTCGCTCGTCGGTCGCAACGCCCGGCGTTGAGGAAGATCGAGCGCCAAAAATCGGCTTGGCCGACGACGCCGAAGAAGAATTTGACTCGCTCGCTACGGTGAATGCGATCGCCGATACGCTCCGCTCGCTGGGGCACGAAGTGCTGATGCTCGGCGACGGCGAGCCGATGCTGCGAAAGCTGCTCGATGGCCCGCGCCCGGATCTGGTCTTCAACATGGCCGAAGGGACGGGCGTCGCCCGCTCGCGCGAGGCGCGCGTGCCCGCCGTGTTGGAAATGCTGGGGATTCCGCACACGGGTTCTGATCCGCTGACGTTGGCCGTGGCGCTCGACAAGCCGATCGCCAAGCAACTGGTGGCCTCCGCCGGCGTTCGCGTGCCGCGTGGCGTGCTGGTCAAGCATGATCTGAACCGTGGATCGTCCGCTCCACAATTATCAGCCGACACAATCGCTCAACTTCACACGCTGACATTGCCGGTGATCGCCAAGCCGGCTTTCGAAGGCTCCAGCAAGGGCGTATTCACCAAGTGCCTGATTACCGAAGCTTCACAACTGCTGCCCACGATCGAAGAGCTTTGTAGCGCGTACCAACAGCCGATCTTGGTCGAAGAGTTTATTGACGGCGATGAACTGACCGTGGGTGTTGTCGGCAATGCGCCGGCGCAATTCATCGGCATTATGCGGATCATACCCAACGACAGGCGCGAGACGTTTGTCTACACGCTCGAAGACAAACGCGACATTAATCGAGTGATCTTCGAATCACCGGCCGCGCTGACAGCCGCGGCGACCGCGGCGGTCGAAGCGGCCGCGCGGACTGCTTTTCAAGCGCTGGGCTGTCGCGACCTCGCGCGAATCGACTTCCGTCTCCGCGACGGCGTGCCGTACTTCATCGAGGCCAATCCATTGCCGGGTCTGTCGCCCACGACCAGCGATTTGGTCATCCTTGCGAAAAAGGTGGGCATGGACCATCGCGAATTGCTCGGGCGAATCATTGCGGCTGCTGTTGAACGTCTCGGCTTCAAATAATTCCAGAAACTTACCACGGAGGCACGGAGACACGGAGGAAAGAAATAGTAGATTGGCGATCATGTCGTGTTCCATTGTCGTGTATTCCTCCTTGCCTCCGCGTCTCCGTGGTAAATGAAATGCACGTCGCGATCCTCTACAACGAGCCGGTGCTGCCCACGGATCACCCCGACTACCTGTCTGAGGCGGGCGTGCTCGATTCGGTCGTCGCCTTCGAACGCGTCCTGCTCGCCGCCAGCCATCAGGTCGATCGGCTGGGCATCGGCCGCTCGCTCACGACCCTGCTCGCACAACTACAAAACTCGCGCATCGATGTCGTGGTCAATCTGTGCGAAGGCTTCGCCGGGCGTTCGAGCGGTCAAATTCATATCACCGGTATCCTGGAGCTCTTGGGCCTGCCCTACACGGGAGCGCCGCCCAACTGCATATCGCTGACGCACGACAAAGCGCAGACCAAGCGGCTGCTGGCGGGCAGCGGAATTCCGACTGCGGAATTTCAAATGGCGCCGAATAACCGCCCTGCCACCGTTTGGCTTCCTTGCACCGCGACCGTCGAACTCTGGGCCGCTGAGCAGCTCGATAAAGGCCCGCTGTTCGTGAAGCCTGCAAGGCAAGATGCGAGCTTGGGGATTAGTAATGCCAGCGTGGTTCACGACATAGGTGAACTGGCGGACCAGCTTCGTTACCTTCACAAAGCATTTGGTGACGCGATGATCGAACAGTACATCGACGGCCGCGAATTTAATGTTGGCATTATCGCGCTGCCCGATCCGGTTGCACTGCCGGTCGCGGAGATTCAGTTTGCGATTAGCCGACAGACACCCTACCCAATCGTGACCTACGACGGAAAATGGAACGAGACCAGCCCTGGATTCCTTTCGACACCCGTACGCTGTCCGGCGGATCTGGATTCATCACTCGCCGAAGAAATTCAAAGTATCGCGCTCGAGGCTTTCAGAGCCACGTGTTGCCGCGACTACGCGCGTGTCGACCTGCGGATGGACAATCGCGGCGAAATCTTTGTCCTCGAAGTGAACGAGAACCCCGACGCCGGTCTAACCGCCGGACTGGCTCGCGCGCTGCTCGCGGCGGGAATTTCCTACGACCAGTTCGTGTTGAGGTTGGTCGAGACGGCTGCAGCGCGATCGTCGCTTTCTGTAGGGAACGCCCTCCGTGGCGTTCCGGAAGTTAAAATGGGCTCACCGGCGGTCGTGACGCTTCGTACGCTCGTGCCCACCGATTGCCGACCGCTGCTGGATTTGCTTGCACAGTGTGAGCTGTTCCGGCCCGACGAAATCGAAATCGCCGACGAGATTCTGCAAGAGTCGTTGCGCGATGGACCGAAGTCGCATTATCAAAATCAGATTGTCGAGTTTGCCGGCGAGCCTGTCGGGTGGTCGTGCCACGGGCTGGTCCCGTTGACCGATGCGACCTACGACTTGTATTGGATCGCCGTGCATCCGGCGCATCAGCAGCGAGGCATCGGGCGGCAATTGCTCGCAGCCGTCGAGTCGCGATTGAGAGCCGCCGGCGCTCGTTGGCTGTTGGCGGAAACTTCCTCAACCGCGGCTTACGATAAGACCCGCGCGTTCTACCAGCGCTGCGGTTACGCGATCGTCGGCGATGTGCCGGATTTCTATCGCGCGGACGACGGAAGAATTACGTTCGGCAAACGACTCGACTCTTAAACCGCGGAGACGCGGAGTCACGGAGAGGGGGGCAATAGATTTGCCGCGAATGGATACGATTGAACGCGAATAAGAAGTGGTGCGGGCGACCGACCCGAACACAGCGACTACGAACATCGTCGAATAATCAAAATCGAACGTTCAGTGCGCGAACCGGAATAACACTTAAAATTTTGCTTCTGAATATGCGTTCATTCGCGCTTATTCGCGGCCTTCAATCCTTCTTCTCCGCGACTCTGCTTCTCCGTGGTGAATCGTCTTCGTGGTGAATCGGCGTCAAGCGATTAGTTCCGCTTGCTCGAAGATCCAGAGGTGCGCCAAGTCCATCACTTCGGCGACCAGCGGCAGATCGTCACGTTCGAAGCGGCTGCTCAGTCGGAAGTGATCGTCGTCGGCTTCGACCCGCGCCACGGTGACGGTATGCCGCAAGCCATCCGACGACATCTCTTGCCAAACCGATGCCCGAATCGGTCCCAATCGAATCTCATGCACTGTGGTCGAGAAGGGCATGTAGCGTCTCGCAAAAATTGATGACGGAAAAAAATCGACACTCGCGACTGCACTCCACCCGCTAGATGGCGTGCCTCTCTGAACGTCCCCGCTTCCGTTTGGCTACCCACGCAGCCGTTGCCCTGACCGGCAATGTCCTCATTGTAATGTTGTCGGAGCGTTATTCCAGTTTGCCAACTTAAAAACTTTGCCTGCGATCCATTCAGCCCCCTCGAAACGGTTGGTTGACGGGCGATCGCTTCGTAGCTGTCCAGGACGGCCTGCACCGCGTTCCACCCTGCGCTACGATGCGAATCAACCGCTAGCATCGACGCAACCCCGTAATCTTAAACGTCGAATAACGCGCGGCAAATTATTGCGGCCAACCGCAGTTGAACAAGATGTGACTGCTCTTCGCATCATGGCCAGGCAAGACCGGTAATTCGGGCAAACGTTTTCAGACCGCGTCAAAATTTTTTCTCGGTGTGGATAAACTGTCTGCCAAGAGATCGCAATTGTCCACTCGAATTGGTTCATCTTGACGCTCCTCGCCGGAATACCTACAGTCCGCAGCCCTACTGAGTTCGTTGGTCGATACCGGCGTTTTACCGCGTGCGTACTCCCCGGCCAGGCAAATACCAAGCGAATACCAGCTCGACGTGCAAGCGAGTGATTTCCATGAATGCCGATGTCACTCGTTTGTGCGTCGAGCTGGTATCGAGGACATCTTCGTGTGCAAATTGACCGATCACATCACCACGCTTGATCGCAGGCTGCGCGATCCGTTGATCGTGTTGTTGGTCGCGACGTTGATATTCACGGCGCGTTTGGGTGCCGCCGGACTGTGGGATGAAGACGAACCTCGCAACGCTGCCTGCGCGCGCGAAATGCTCGAACGCGAAGATTGGGTGGTGCCCACGTTCAACTACGAATTGCGCACGCAAAAGCCCGTGCTGTCGTACTGGCTAATGATGGCTTCGTATCGGATGTTCGGCATCAACGAGTTCGCCGCGAGATTCCCGTCGGCACTATTGGCGATCGGCACTTCGCTGTTAACGTATCACTTGGCACGAATGCTCATCGGCCGGCGCGCCGGGCTGCTCGCCGGTGTAATGCTCGCGACATGCTGGATGTTCGACATTGCCGGTCGCGCCGCCACGCCCGATTCGAGCCTCATCTTTTCGGTAACTCTCTGTTTGTGCTGTTATGTCGGCGCGGTGACGCGTTGGCAGACCGGCGGCTTTGCAAATCGATCCACCTGGCGAGAATATTTACCCCCGACGTGGATCGGATTTGTCGCCATGTATGCGGCGCTCGGCATCGCGGCGCTCGCCAAAGGGCCGGTCGGGGTACTGTTGTGTATCGCCACGATCGGGTTGTTCTTGTTGATCATCGGGCGAACGACTATTGATGCCGACGACATACATCCCAACCCGAAGCGTCAGCGAGGCCTGACGCATCAGAGCGGCATTTCCTCGCTAACGCTTCGGGTTAGGATTGCATCTCTTTACTATTTTCTCGTTCGCTTCTGCCAAACCACCTGGGCCATGCGACCGCTGACGTTGGCACTGGTCGTCGCAGCGATCGCCCTGCCCTGGTATGTGTTGGTCGGCATTCGCACCGACGGCGAATGGTTACGCATGTTCTTCGGCAACGAGAATCTCGAGCGCTTTCGCAATCCGATGGAAGGGCATCGCGGGCCGATTGTTTATTACATACCCGCGGTATTGGCCGGGTTCTTTCCTTGGTCGATCTTCCTGCCGCTGGCCGCATTCACGGCGGTGCGCAAGTGTTGGCAGTCCGACAATCGCGCGTCGTACTTGTTGCTCACCATCTGGGCAGGCTTATGGATCGGACTGTTCTCGCTGGCCGCGACGAAGTTGCCCAGCTATGTACTGCCGGCTTATCCGGCCTTGGCAATCGTCACGGCCGAGCTGGTCGATCGTTGGATGAGTGAACCGCATTTAATCAGTCGCTGGATGCTGAACCTGGCTTGGGGATCGTTGGCAACTGTCGGTGTGGGAATGTTGGCCGGTTTGCCCCTGCTTGCCGATCGCTACCTCGACGGAGACTGGTCGATTGCAATGGTTGGCATCGTGCCTATTATCGGAGCGATTGTCGCCTGTGCGTTTACCCAGCGCGGTCAGCCGAAACAGGCCGTCGTCTGCACGGCTGTCATGGCGGTGCTGATGTCGGTTTGCATGTTCAGCTTTGTCGCGGTTCGGGCCGGCAAGTTTCAGAACAGTCGATCGCTAATCGCTCAGGCACGGCAGTTGGTCGGACCCAATCTGCGGCTCGGCACGTTCGAACATCCCGAGTCGAGCGTTGTGTTTTATGCCCGACAGCCGGTCGAGCGCTGTGCGACTGCCGATCGGGTGCAACAGTTCATGTCCGCGCATGTCGAGGGAGTTTTGCTCACGTCGCGAAAGCACTTTATGGAGCTGCAGCCGTTGCTGCCCAGCGATTGCCTGGTGCTGTCGCAACAACGAAGGTTTTTGAAAGATGATGAGCTGTTGCTGATCGGCCGAGCGGTTCACACGGCGACGCACACTGGCGACGCTCGAAACGGAATTACACGGTGAGTGATGAATCCCAACCCGAAGCGTCAGCGAGGAATTAACTAGTCCCGACAATTCCGCCTCGCAAGGCACTGGCAGAGCCAGAGGCACACGGCAAGACGTATATGCAGTAACGGAATGCCACAGAGGGCATTCCCTCCAGAATAAACATTCTACCCGCGATAAATCTTGTGAGCACCGTTCATATCACCACTTCCGAAATCACTTCCGTTGAACCTGTTGCCGCCGCGGCTCGACCAACCAATGTCTGGTCGTTGGCGTTGCGCATCGGATTGAGCGGGCTGTTGCTGGGCGTGTTGTTCTCGCGGATGAACATCGAGGAGCTTTCATCGGCGATCAAAACCATGCGTTGGGACGGTTGGCTGTTGGCCGCCGGGCTGCTATTGATTTCGCAAATCGCCAGCGGTCTGCGCTGGGCCGGTCTGGCGCGCGCGGTGGGATTTCAACACTCGCGGCTCGAGTTTCTACGGTTGTATTTCAGTGGCACGTTTTTCAGTCTCTGCTTGCCGTCGTCCATCGGAGGCGACGTGTTGAAGGCCTATTGGTTGGCGTCGAACATCAAGGGACGACTGTTGGCCGGCTGCACGGTGCTGGCCGATCGGCTCTCCGGTCTGGCCGCCATCGCGTTGATCGGGTCGGCTGCTTTTCTCTATGCGAACTATGAATTATCGACCTGGCAGTTTGTTGGATTGTGTGTCGGGTTGATGTCGGCTTTTTTGATCGTCAGTCGGCTGACGATGCAGTTGATCAAGCGCCTTACGTCCTCGCTGCCGACGGTAAACGAGCTCACTGACAACAATCCCGCGCGGCCGTTCGTCAATCGGCTGCTGCCGTATTGTCATCACCCGGCGGTAGTTTGGCGCGCGGTGGCATGGAGCTTGTTGGTTCAAGGGCTGAATGTACTAAGTGTGGCGGCGATCGGTTATTCGCTAGGCTTGCGCGTTCCGTTCGAAGCCTATGCGATCTCGGTTCCGCTGGTAGCGTTGTTGACCGTCGTGCCGGTGAGTTTAAGCGGTCTGGGCGTGCGCGAAGGTGGAATGGCGTGGATGCTGGCCGGATACGGAGTCGACGAAACCTACGGCGTGGCGATCGGTCTGTTATGGTTCGCTGCGACTGCTGCAACCGGACTGCTCGGCGGGGTGGTGTATTTAGTGAGTAAGCGGCCGGCTACAAGCTGACTTCTCAAGAGCGTTTCACGCAACGGCGCAAAGATCGCAATGTTAATTTCTCGTTCCCACGCTCCGCGTTTCTCGTTCCCACGCTCCGCGTGGGAACGCACAACCGGACGCTCCGCGTCCAATCGAACGACATTCAACTTGATTCGAGCGGCAGAGTGTTAACCAGGGCCGCGGAGCGGCCGAAGCGACGTGACCACGCGGAGCGTGGTCACGAGATACAACTCACAAACTGCAAGGACGTTACCATGGACATCTCCGTCGTCGTGCCGATTTATAACGAAGTCGAAAATATTCGCCCGCTGTACGAAGCGCTGGTTCCAGTACTCGAAGCGCTGAATCGAGACTGGGAACTGGTCTTGGTCGACGATGGGTCGAGCGATGGCACGTATCCCGCGCTGCGAATGCTGGCCGCCGAGGACGACCGCGTCAAGGTTGTGCGATTCAAACGCAACTTCGGCCAGACAGCCGCCATGAATGCCGGATTACATCTGGCTACGGGCGATGTCATCGTGACGATGGACGCCGATCTGC
>JAYTAU010000450.1:0-3635 GCA_043737375.1 Planctomycetia bacterium | reverse complement strand
TGTGAACGCGGCTCGACGTTTCATGGCTACCCCGATCGGCACTAGGGAACTACACCCTTGTCCATCAGAAGGGTGGTTCAATGCTTACCGAAACCGAGAATACCCGACAACCGATTACTTAACAACAAAAAATAAGCATTATTTTTTGGAGTCATCTTTGCGGGTCGCTAACGAGTCAGCGTGAAACGACCAGCTTCGGCAGCGCCTTTTGCAAGCGCGTAACGCCATCGTCGCTCAGTTCGCAAAACTGAATGCTCAGTACTTTCAGCTTGCTCAATCCGGCCAAGGTATCGATCGACGCGTCGGTGATTTTGGTCGAATCGAGATACAGCGATTCCAAATTCTGCAGATTCTTAAACTCTAGAACACCGGCGTCGCCAATCGACGTCTCTTTGACGTCCAGCCATTTCAGGTTGGTCAAACCGCCGACGTGCTTCAAGCCTGCGTCGGTAACTTGGGTCAGCCATAAGTCGAGCCGCTCCAAGCTTTTCATGTCGGCAATGAGTTTCAGCCCTTCGTCGCCCAAGGGGGACTCTGCCAGTTCGAGCGTCTTCAGCGACTTCATGCCTTGAAGATTCACCAGACCTGGGCCGTTGGCAGCCACGCCGCGCGCCTGAAACGTGGTCATCTTGGTGAGCGGAGCAAAATGCTTGAAACCGTCGTCGGTGATGGAGATCCGTTCGATATGCAGAATTTCGATCGAGGTCAGGCCGGCGATGTTGTCGAGTCCATCGTCCGAAACGCCGGTGTCATCGACCCCCAACTCACGCAGCGATTTCATCGACTTCAGATGTGCCAGCCCAGCGGAAGTCACGGCGGTTTGATTTTTCAGTTTGAGGCTGCGCAGCTTCGTCAGCCCCGCGATCGACTCCAACCCGGCATTACTCACTTGCAAACAGGCCCGCAGATCGAGTACTTCCAGATTGGTATTATCCTTCAAATGTTTCAGTCCTTCGTCCGTGACATTGGTGTAAAGCAATGCCAGTTTTTTGAGATTGGGCAGGTCTTTGACGGCCATGAGGCCGTCGTCGGTGATGTTGCTGCGACGCAGACCTAGCGAAGTCAGATTTGGCAGCTCTTTGAACCGCGACATGCCTGCATCGCTCAGACTGGTACTCTCGGTTTCGATGTCGATCAGGCTCGGCATCTTGACCAAGCTATCCAACACTGCATCGGTGACATCGTTGCCGTAAAGCCGAATCCGGGTAATCTTTTTTAGTCCGACCATCTTGGCAACGTCGGCGTCGGTCACCGGCGCGGTGGTAAAGACTATCGCGCTGATGTAACCATCGGGCCCAAGCGTCACCGTGGCTCCCAGTTTTTCAGCGCTGGCGGCGATGGCAGCTTCGTCGGCGATCGGCTTTAGCGCGGGTGCTGTTTTCGCATCGACGTTTGCGGCGACTTTTGTGGGAGGAGCTTTCGCATCGGCCGCATCGGTTTTCGAGATGCCGGCTTCTTTCGTGACTTCTTTGCTAACCGCGTCCCCCTTCGTGGCATCGTTGGCCGAGCCGCTGCCGGTCGCCGGTAACACGTCGGTCTTTTGCGGGTCGTTGGTGGTCACGTCCACCTTGGCTGCATTGATCGGCCCGACTTTGGCAGAGTCGGATTTGGCCGTGTCGGATTTGGTGTCAAGGTTTCGAGTTTGTGCGTCAGTAGTATCCAACTTTACTGGGTCGGTAACGGCGGCCTTATCGGGCTTGGCTGCTTGTTCGGGCTTGACTGCGTTCTCAGACTTGATTGGGGGCTTTTTGTCGACGACCGGTCTGGTTTCAGTCCGACTACAGCCGGTCAAGACGGTCAGAATCAGTACGAATACAAGCGCATTCAAAGCACGCATGGCGGCACAACTCCCCAAGAGTGGTAGGTATAGCTGAATGGGTAGGTAGGAGCCTTAAATTAAACGAACGGGCAGGGAAAGGCAAACCCCCGCGGGTTTGGCCTGGCGGGAGGAGGGAGGAATGAGGGCGAGGGATGACAGGCAAACTGGTTAGCCGCTTATGGCTTGAGCGCGCGATTTACAACGTGGGAGAACAAAAAAACTCGCCCACAATGTTTGCGAACCGTTTTTCCGGCTGTTATTGTGGTGAGTATTACTCTCGGGTGTGAGTGTTATCCCGATCCCGCCGCGTTGGTTCCCACCATCATTTCAGGAGCGTTTTGGTATGGCTCGAAATTCGAATCGTCGTGAGTTTTTGCAGACGACGGCGGCTGTTGCCGGCGTCGGTTATTTCTCGAGTGTGGTCCGCTCGGAGGACAGTAAGTCGCCGAACGAGAAAATTCGCTTCGCGTGCATCGGCATTGGCGGTAAGGGCGACAGTGACTCGTCCGACGCCTCCAAGTACGGCGATATCGTCGCAGTCTGCGATATCGACGACGGTACCATTGCCAAGAAGCAAGCCAACCCGAAGTTTGGCACCGCGAAGCCCTACAATGACTTTCGCAAGATGCTGGATGAAGTGGGCAAGGATATCGACGCGGTGACCGTCAGCACGCCCGATCACACGCATGGCCCCGCTGCGGCGATGGCGATGAAGATGGGCAAGCATTGCTTCTGTCAAAAGCCGCTGACCCACAGCATTTACGAAGCGCGCACGCTTTCCGAAATTGCCAAAGACAAGAAGGTTGCCACACAGATGGGCAATCAGGGTACGGCCGACGCTTCGCTTCGCAAAGCCGCGGCGATCGTCAAGAGCGGTGCTTTGGGCACCATCAAGGAAGTACACGTCTGGACCAATCGTCCGGTTTGGGCGCAGGGCGGCGATCGACCTGCCGAGAAGGAAGTTCCCAAGGGAGTTCATTGGGACCATTGGATCGGTCCTGCCCCGTATCGACCCTATGCATCGGGCTATCACACGTTTGCCTGGCGCGGGTGGTGGGACTTTGGTACCGGTGCGTTGGGCGACATGGCTTGCCACACGTTCAACATGCCGTACATGGGTGCCGATCTGAAAGACCCGACCTCGGTTCAAGCTGAGACTTCCGGCCACAACAAAGACAGCTATCCAAAGTGGTCGATCATCACGTTCCAATTTCCGGCGAATGAAACGCGCGGGCCGGTCAAGGTGATGTGGTACGACGGTACCAAGCGTCCTTCGAAAGAAGTTTACGAAGGGAACGATGGCAGCGGAGCCGTCATCATTGGCGATAAGGGCAAGCTGCATGGCAAGGGAGATTACTGCGGCGGCTATACTCTGACGGGAGTTGACGAGCCGAAAGTCGAATTCGAAAAATCGCCCGGCCACTACACCGAATGGATCAATGCGATTCGCGGCGGCAAACCGGCGCGTTCGAACTTTGTCGACTATGCCGGCGGTTTGACCGAGACCATTCTGTTGGGCAACCTGGCCGTGTATGCCGCGGCGGAAGCCGGCGGACCGGGCAAGAAGATCGAATGGGACGCCAAGAAGCTCAAGCCGACCAACGCTCCGGAGTTGGAAAGCATCGTCAAGCGCGAATATCGCGCCGGCTACTCGCTCTAACGACGTGTTTGTACGTAATCAGCCTCCGGCTTCGCCGGGGATAATTTCGAGCAACACGAAAGTTGCTTTCGGCTAAAATATCGGCGAGCAGGGAACGCGTGTTCCCTGCTCGCTTTTTTAAAAGAATTTCCATCGCGAGGGAAGCCCCCGGTTTCG
>JAYTAU010000449.1:0-8920 GCA_043737375.1 Planctomycetia bacterium | reverse complement strand
CAGCGAGGAATGACTGCAAATTGTCGACAAGTCCTCGCTGACGCTTCGGGTTAGGATACGTTTTGTAAGGGCTTCACAATCAATCCTTAATTCAATTACTTACGCCGACAGGAATGGGCAACGGCAAAATGCGTTGCTCGGCAAAAAGCAATCACTCTGTTTCCTCCGTTTCCTCCTGTTCAAATTTTGAAATGTGTGCGTCGTTATTAATTACTCGACGGTATGCAAACCGCACTCGGTCTTGGCAAATCCGCTCCAGCGGCCTGCCCGTTCGTCTTCGCCAAACATTACCGAGCGTGTGCATGGCCAGCAGCCGATGCTGCTGTAACCCTGGTCGTGCAACAGGTTGTAAGGAATGTCTTTCTCGGTGATCAATTTCCAAACGTCCTTTTTGGTCCAATTGGCCAAGGGGCTGATCTTCACCAAGCCGAACTTGCGGTCCCAACCCACAATCGGAGCTTTCGCCCGGTCGGGGCTTTGGTCGCGCCGAATACCGCTCATCCAGGCAGACCACCCGCGGGCGGCTTCCTTGAGCACGCCCACCTTGCGATCGGCGCAGCACTGGTCCGGGTTCAGCTTGTACAGCGGGCCCCCGTTGGCCGCTTCGTATTGTTCGACCGTGGTGGCCGGTCGCTTCAGTTCGACTTCAATGCCGTACCGCCGGGCGATTTCGTCGCGCAGTTCGAGCGTCTCTTTGAATTGATAGCCCGTGTCGAGATTGAACACATGCACCCCCGGCTCGACCAACGACAGCATGTACAAAATGACGCATCCCTCGGGGCCAAAGGCCGTGGCCATCGTCAGTTTGGGGTGGTAGTTCTTGACCGCCCACTCGATGATTTCGACCGGAGTCGCCGATTCCAGCCGCTCGCTAGCAGCCTGTAATTGCGCCAGCACTTCGGGCGCAGGAAGTTCCGGGAGTTCGGGACGAACTAGTACCGGAAGTACGACGGGAGTGGTTCCAGGCATGGAAATGTAGTCGGAAGCGATCATAAATGCTAATCATCACAATGTAAGTGAGGATTAAGTCCATTAAAACATACTCATGTTACTCGGCAAAGTCAACATTCTTGCCGACAGTCAAAATTTAGTCTGACCCAGGCGCGAAGTTTATAGCCAATGTGCCGCGCGTTCTAGATGAGTTTGCGTCAATGCACACGGATTTCCAAGCTCAGCGGTCGGGAATGCGGGCGTGGAACGCTTGCACGGCGGCTGGAAAGGCCGTAGCTGAAAATAATGCCGTGACGCGCGAACCGGTGCGCTGCAACGACTAATTAGCCGCTTTCGGCTTCATTGTAAATGCGTGTGAAGTTGGAAAACTCGGTTGCGGCAAGGTCGTCTACGATGACTCGTTTGGCCAAGTCGAAGTCGGCGACGTAGCAGCAAACCTCAATTGTGCCCGAGCCGATGCTGCCTCCGTCGCACACGCCAAGACCTGTCCAACCGAGCATCTCGCTCATGCGATCTTCGAGAGCGTGGCGCTTGTCAACGTCTTCGCCGGTGCCCATGCCGTCCACAGCATACTCGATAAGGAGAGTAGCATGGTCTTCCATGTCAATGGGCTGATAACCTGCCTTGGCTGCGGACGTTAGAACGTCGAGAATTGCATCCTCATCGTCTTTGTCTTTTGGGAGCGGGTGTTCCTTGGTGTCGCCGCGCTCGCCCGCAATGCCCCAATGCTCGTAGACGGTCTTACCGTTGAGCCAGGCTTCGTGGTAGTAGAGCACTCCATCAACTCGCTTATAGAGCTTCAGCATAAGATAAGGCGGGGGCCTGAACACGCACTTCGTACTTCATGGCGATCTTTAAATCTGATACTTTGTTCGCAGGTGATCGAAGGCTTGATTGAGCGGCACGCCTTCATCGCCTTGGTCAATCGATAACAGCCTGGCCTCGATTGCCTGAAGTTCCTCGTCGCTCTCGTCCAGCGAATGAAGTGCTTCGACTAACACCTCATCTTCTGACGCATAACGCCCCGTGGCCATTCGCGCGCGAAGCAGTTGTTCGACAGCAGCGGAATACGGTTGACTCATTGTTGTTTCCCTTCAAGAATGCGGTCTGATCAATTCTATCGCTCGTCAACGATTGCTTCAAACTCCCAGGACATCTTAAATGGCGAAAGCGGTTTATCTGGCGGTCGACTTGGGTGCATCGAGCGGGCGGCATTTGGCCGGTTCGTTCGACGGCGAACGGCTCTCGCTCGAAGAGGTTTATCGTTTCGAAAATGGTCCCGTGCAAGCTGCCGGCCGGTTGTATTGGGACTTGCTCAATCAATGGTCGCATGTCGTGAATGGGCTGCGCGCGGCGGCATCGCTACATGGCGATCGGCTGCAAAGCATCGGCGTCGATACCTGGGGCGTCGACTTTGGACTGCTAGGCCGCGGCGACGAGTTACTCGGCAACCCTTACCACTATCGCGATCCGCGCACGACCGGCATGTTGGATCGCGCGTCGGCGGCTGTCTCGCGCGAAGAGATTTTCGACCAAACCGGCTTGCAGTTCATGCAGATCAACACGCTGTACCAATTGCTAGCCATGCGACATGGCAACTCGCCGCTGCTCGAACAAGCGACGTCGTTGTTGATGATGCCCGACCTGTTCAACTGGCTGTTGACGGGCAGCAAGACCAACGAGTTCACCATCGCCTCGACCACGCAGTTTTACGATCCGCGACGCAAGGCCTGGGCAAAGCCGCTGCTGGAAAAACTGCATCTACCCGCGCACATTCTCGGTAGCATCGTGCAGCCTGGTGAAACTATCGGCACGCTGCTGCCCAGAGTAGCTGCCGCGACGGGCCTGACGCGGTTGCCCGTCGTCGTGCCTGGTACGCACGACACCGCCAGCGCCGTGATGGCAGTGCCGGCAACTTCCGTAACCAGCGCGCAGCCCGATTGGTGCTACATCAGTTCCGGTACCTGGTCATTGATGGGCGTAGAGCTACCGTTGCCGGTGATCAACGCGCAGTGTTTGGCTCGCAACTTTACCAACGAAGGGGGCGTCGGCGGGACGACGCGGCTGTTAAAAAACATTTGCGGTCTGTGGCTGGTTCAAGAGTGTCGCCGCGTGTGGAGCCAAGAGGGGACGACGTACTCGTGGGACTATCTAACCCAACAGGCCGCCGACGCCGCGCCGCTCGCGGCGTTCATCAATCCCGATGACCCTGGCTTTTTGGCGCCGGCACACATGCCCGCGGCCATACAAGACTATTGCCGCCGCACTGGGCAAAACGTGCCGGCGGACGAAGGGGCGATCATTCGTTGTGCACTAGAGAGCCTGGCGCTGAAGTATCGGCAGATCGTCGGCTGGCTTGAGGAACTGACGGACGGCCAGATCAAAACGATCCACATTGTCGGCGGCGGCACGCAGAATCGGCAGCTTTGCCAGATGGCCGCCGATGCGTGCGGACGGCGCGTGGTGGCCGGACCGATTGAAGCCACGGCGATCGGTAATTTGTTAGTTCAGGCCATGGCTGCCGGCACAATTGGATCGATCGCACAAGCACGCGAAGTGGTCCGTCGCAGCTTCTCGGTCGAAACGTATGAACCGCGCAACGCGGCACGCTGGGATGATGCGTATGCGAGGTTTGAGCAAGTGCTGGCTGTTGCATGAGGGACGTGAGGCTTGAGATGCGAGGCTTGGGGTGGGGATAGCGAGACCTGTTCACACGGCTCCAGCCTGTAGTCTCAAGTCTCACATCCCCGGCTCAGTTAATCGCACGATCTACCTGCGGTTACCGACGTGTTCCTGAGTCAGCTCGTTTTTAAGTTTGGCCTTGCCGAGCCTTCATCATGTGGTCCCTCCGCAAACCGACCGAATCTCAAATTCAAGCCGTGTTGGCCGTGCAAGCGCGTTTGCCGTTCACCTATCGAGGCATAGGCGGCACGCGCGACCAGCAGGTGCCCGACGGTTATCGCTCGGTCCATTATCGCACGCTGCTGGGCAGTGGCATCAAAGGGACTGGGGCCGACACATTTGCGATCGCTTGTCGCGGCTTGCAGCGTTGGCAACAGTTCCCGGCCGAGATGGTTGAGATCCACCCGCGCGGTGTGTTGCTCGAACCAGGCAATGCCGTTGGCGTATTGGTTCGTCAGTTCAAGGTCTGGATTCTAATGGCCGCGCGGATTGTGTACACGATCGATGAGCCTGGGCCGATCCAACGTTTTGGGTTCGCCTACGGAACGCTGCCATCGCATCTAGAGTCGGGCGAAGAACGATTCCTCATCGAGTGGGATCATCGCACCGATCAGGTTTGGTACGACTTGCATATGTTTTGCAAGCCAAGCAAATTGTTGGCCCGAATCATGGACTGGCATGTGCGGCGTGTGCAACGCCGCTTCGCGCGATTGAGCGTGGCGGCGATGCAGCGCGTGGCGGCGGAGCAGCGAGGGGTGAGCATCGAGAGTTGAGCAGCGAGGGGTGAGATTCGGTGTAGTTTCCCTCGTTCCCACGCTCTGCGTGGTAACGCCTCCTCCGGACGCTCCGCGTCCACATGCAATAGATCGAGCAGTTGTTGCGGGTCGTGCCGCAGAGCGGCGTGCAGGAGAGTTCCCACGGAGACCGTGGGAACGAGGGACGTTCGACCCTCAACGCTCGTGTACTCACTGCCTCTCCGAGAGGGAGAGGCGTTTGAGGGCAACGTCGTAGATCGCCCCTCGTTTCCTCACTCCCCAAGCCTCACCCTTCACTCCCCAAACCTCACCCGTCCCTGCCCGTCCCTCGTACCGGCAATTTGACCTGATACAGCTTGTATTCGCCCGCACCGGTGATGAACAGCGTGCGACCGTCGTCGCCGCCGAAAGCCACGTTCGAGATATTTCTCGGCACCCCCAATATCATGGCGATCACTTGCTTACCATCGGGACTGATCACCGCGACCGCTTCGCCCGAGTTATGCGACTCGGCCCCGGCAATGTACAGATTTCCCAGCGAATCGACAGTCATCCCTTGCAGTCGTCCGACCCAGCCCAGCAACGACGGATCGCCGTCGTTCGGCGCGGGCAAGTCCGTCAGTTTGGGAAACAATTCTTCAACGCGAATAAAATCCTCGCCTTCGCCCAGCTTGCCGTCGGCTTCGATCGGAAACCGCCAGACGCCGCGACGATCTTTGTTGGGAATCTTCGAAGTGATATACACGTAATCTTGTTTCGGCGTCAGAGCGATACCGTAGGTATGTACGATGCGCGGCTTGTGTACGACCGAAGCTTCTCCCGGGCGCAAGCTGCGGGTGCCGCCGTCGGGAAAACCCGACCAGATGAGCGTACCGCTTTTGTGAACGACCACGAAGTGGGGCGAGCCGGCAGAATCGCCCTCAACCAGATTTTTCTCGGACCCGTCGGCCTTGATCCGTACGATCCGATTCAAGAGCCCCTTCTCTTTTTCGCAGACGATCAGATTCCCTTCGAGATCGACGGCCACACCGACCGGGTGCGTCAGTTCTTTGAACGTCTCGAAACCCTTGCCGGGCGTGTACGCGATCAGCCGCTTGCTGAGCCGGTCGGAGATAATCAGCCGATCCTTCCACCAAACGATGCCCGAGGCCGTGAGCGACGGACTATTCTCGACCTTCTCGGCCTGGTAGACACCGGCGGGAGATTTGTCGGCTTTGGCCGGTTTGTCGGTACTATTTGGTTCAGCCGCTGCAAGGGTTCGGTCGAATGCCGTTAGCAACAACAGTCCAACAACAATTAGTCGAAGCGTCCAATTCATCAATGGTACATCCAGGTTCAGGTAGCAGATCGTGGTTTGACAACTAGTACGGATGCCCGAGCGGCGATCACTGCCCGTGGTCCCCAAAACAGATGGTTGAGTGCGGCAATTTTTTGGCCGGGGTATAATGCATATCGCAGATCATCACCCGCGAGGTACATCCCATGTCACGCGAGAGATCACAACCGGACGACGAGAGCCCGCCGCCGATTCGTTTCACCCTGCGCTCGGCGCTCCTTCTGAACACACTGCTGGGAATCGTCCCGCTGATTAGCCTGGGATTTACGCTGGCGGCGGGTATTTTAGTAGGGCTGTGTCTACTGCAGTTGCCGCTGTTCGTGTTGTTCGGAGCGTTCCGGTTGGAAGCCGCGTCGACGAAAGAGTAAACATCCGCGAAGCGCGAATGAAGAATACCGAGCCGGGTGCTTCAAGTTCTCTTGCCGAGAGCGGCTAAACGATAATTTCCTCGCTCCTGCCCTACATCCCACTTCCTACATCCTCTCCCCCGCCTCACACCCGTTTGCTCAGTCGCTGCGCCAATCGCGCCAGCACGGTGCTGCAGTCATCCAAACCCAAGTGGACTTGGATCAGGCTCATGTTCGCTGTATCGGACCAGGCCGCGTTCAACGCCGCATCGAACTCCCCTTCGGTGCGGACTTCGTAGCCACGACCGCCGTTGAGGATCTCGGGCAGGCGATGGTACTGCCAAGGGTTGATGTCATTGAAATCGCCCGGATGCAGCACCCGCT
The DNA here is from genome assembly GCA_043737375.1 of Planctomycetia bacterium. GTDB lineage: Bacteria > Planctomycetota > Planctomycetia > Pirellulales > JALHPA01 > JAWXCH01. The sequence continues at coordinate 2,465 of JAYTAU010000449.1, read as the reverse complement.
CGGTGCCGTAGCCTTTGTTATCCAACACAATCACGATCGGCGCAAAACCGTTTCGGACGATTGTCGAAAGCTCCATGCCCGTCATCTGAAAGGCCCCATCGCCGACGACCGCCACGACGCGCAGGTCGGGCCGAGCAACGCTCGAACCCAAGGCCGCCGGGACCGCGAAACCCATCGAGGTGTAATACGCCGGCGAAATGAATTCGGTCTGCCCGCGCACGCATAGTTCGGTCGCCGCGAACAGCGCGTCGCCCACGTCGGCGATCACCACGGTTTCGTTATTCAGCGACTCGTTCAGACGAGCCATCAACCGGCTGATCGTGATCGTCGCGGCGGGTTTCAGAACAAACGGTTCGTTGGCTGAACGAGGTTGCGGAGGTAACGCCCGCTTGGCGGCGCGCGGTCGGGCAGCCGCTAGTGAATGAATAAAATCTTCCAGCAGCACATTATGGAAATGATGATGCCGAATCCGCAACTGTTCGCTGGTGACGTAAATGCAGTTGGTGGGATCCAAATTGGCCGTGAAGATCCCCAGGTTGATGTCGGTCATAAACGTGCCCAGCAAAATCAGGCAATCGCTCTCTTCGACAAACCGCGTGACCTCATCGCGACCCAGCGCGCCTTCGTACAGGCCGACGTACAGCGGATGAACTTCGCTAATCACGCTTTTGCTGAGCATATCGGCGGCAATGCCGATCTGTGCCCCTTCGGCCAAGGCCAGCACCTGGTCCTGCAGGCCGAAACGATGCACCTCGACTCCGGCGATGATGCAGGGGCGTTTGGCCGTCGAAATCCATTCGACCGCTTCAGCGACCGATTCGGCCAGCGCGTCGGGATCGCTCTTGGCCTCGACCACTTTGTATTGATACGGAACTTCCGGCACCACCTTCACCATGTCGCGCGGCAGCTCCAAATACACCGGGCGCTTATAACGCATCGCCGCGTCCAACACGCGGTCGATCTCGTGAAATGCGGTGCGTGGGTCGCTCAGTTCGGCTCCGGCCACACAGATTTTTTCGAAGACCTCGAGCTGGGTCCGGAAGTCGCGCACGCGATGATGCAACAACGGATTGTTGACGCGCTCGCGCAAGCCGGGCGATCCGCTAATCACCACCACCGGCGACTTTTCGGCATACGCACCCGCAATGCTATTACAAAGGCTTAAGCCGCCGACGCAATACGTCACGCAGACCGCGCCCATGCCGTTGATCCGCGCATAAGCATCGGCGGCGAAACCGGCACAATCTTCACGCGTGCAGCCGACGACGTTGATCGGGCTATCGTACAGCAAATTGTAAAACGTCAGAATGTAGTCGCCCGGAATACCAAATACGTCGCGAATGCCGTAGTCCTGAAGCCGGCGAATCAGATACGCACCGATCGACAGGCCCGAGACGCTATCGGCCTCGGGCACGTCGCGGGTCATTCGCCGGGAGAGCGGGATCGTGGCGGGAGGGACCATGAAGTGTTCCTATGTAGAACGGAATTGATTCCGTTTAGTTATGTAGGCCGGAATTTATTCCGGTTTGCGTATGTAGGCCGGTGTTTATTCCGGTTTTGCATATGTAGGCCGGAATTTATTCCGGCTCAGTTTTTGATCGTGACTGATGTAACCGATTGGAATCCAAATTACTGGATGCACGCGCGGCAAGCTGCCGCTTACGATACCAAAGTAACGTCATCCAGAAAGCCAAAAAAACCGCCATGCAGACCAGCACCACCAACGGCCGTTTTAGGTCGTGATTCAACCGGTAGGCGCTGACCGCGTTGATGCTCCCCCAAAGTATCAGCGCCGCGACGATCGTCAAAACGAGCAATCGGCTGTGTGAGCGAACCTCGGGGGACTGCATGGGCAAAACCAATACTTTGCTGTAACGATCGAGCGAACTGTTATTTACGGATTGCCTGCACCGCTTGGCACACCGGCGTACGCTCAGAACTTTCTTAAAACATACCGGCTGCGGCCAATAGTTTGAAGCGGTCTAACCAATCACGACCTTGATCAGCTACCCCAACGGGGTTTCATCTCTTAGCCCAGGGTCGCGAAGCGCACCCTGGGTATGAAGGACAACACCTTTGTTTACCCCAACGGGGTTAAATCATGGTCCAGAACCAATTAAATGGTCTGAACGGATCGTCGATGTTGCAGCGGACTGATGGAGTTGCCAGCGAACCGATCTGCAAATCAGATCGATCATGTCTGCCGTCGAATCGACGACATTTTCTTCCGGCAGGTAAATCCTTAAGCGTAAAAAAAATTAGCATGTTACCGCAATTTTTTAATGTTCGGCCGAAACAACCAAATGGCACGATCTCTGCTTACTTGTTCAGACAACTACCAAGCCACGAACGTGTGTCGGACACGTTCAGATAGCATCACCTTTAAGCGGAGAATCGAATCATGAAGGCTTTCATCATTGCAGCGTGCTTGACGGTCGGCGGACTCGTTGCCACACCAGCCTTGG
>JAYTAU010000448.1:0-8945 GCA_043737375.1 Planctomycetia bacterium | reverse complement strand
ACGACCTTCATCGGCCGTCGCATCAAGTTCCGGATCCGATTAGAGCGCCATTTCCACAAAACTCCATCGCTGTGGCGGCAGTCCTGCTTTTATAGGATTCTGTTCGACGTAATTTACGCACGCTAGTAACTGATCTTCCGAATCGATAAACACCGTCCAGCCATTCTCGGCCCAAATGCTTGGCGTGCGGTTTTTCTCCGTGAACTTCTTCATTGGGTTTCTGTTCGTTTTGTTCAATTGTCTCGTTCCACTTCGTTTGAAATACCCGATCAACGTATCTCCAGATTCAACATGAGCGCCGGTCACGAGATGTACGTGGTCCGGCATAATCGCGCATGCAAAGATTCGAATTCTCAATGTTGGTAAAATTTCGTTAATCGCTTGAGCAATTATCTCGCGTTGTTCTACGTTGAAAACGATCGCCGGGTACTTCAAGACGCGCTTGGCTTCGGCACGTAACAATTGGTTATGGGGGATTGCTGCAACCGATTCGAATGAACTGACTTTAGTAGCTGGGCCGAATGGCTTCAGGTGGTCCGCCCACACTTTAGAAGACCATGAACCTCGAGGATCGTTCGGAAGCCAAAAGCCATAAGCGCCGAAAGAAGTAAGATGATAGGCGATCATATTGGACCCTAAGGAAATGCTTGCAAACCCGTCAATCGAGATACGTTTTGCGCGAACGCGCTCTTCTCCCCGCGTGGACGCGGGGGCTAACGGGTCGGTCACGGACCCTACGCATACTCTTGCCATGTCGGCTTCATGACCAGTTCGGCCACATGCGCGCGAGGCGGAAGTTCCGCGATCATCAACACGGCCGCAGCGATGTCGTCCGGCTGTAAAATCCGGGCGCGGTGTTCGTCTGTCACGGGGCTAGGTCGATTTTTCAGAATCGGCGTGTCGACTTCGCCGGGGTAAATGCTGGTGACCCGGATATTGTGATGACCTTCTTCCAAGGCAACCGCGGTTGCCAGTCCGGTCATGGCGAACTTCGATGCAACATAGGCCACGCCCCCCAGCCGCGAGGCGCGCTTGCCCGCAACCGAACTAATATTGATGATCAGCCCGTCGCGACGTGTGCGCATTTGCGGGAGCACTTCATAAATGCAGTTGTAGGCCCCCGTGGCGTTGGCGGCCATCAGTTCGTCCCATTGCTCGGGGTGCATTTCGGCAATCGTGCGGTTCTTGATGTTGGCTCCGGCCGCATTGATCAAAATATCGATCTGCCCAAACTCCGTTGCGGCCCAGGCAAACAACGCTTGAACGCTCGCGCGGTTGGCGACGTCGCACGGGTAGGCCAAGATCGCCGGTTGTTTAGAATGGGCTTGAACCACTTCCTGGAGCTTGTCGAGACGGCGACCGGCAACGGCCACGCGACAGCCCGCTTCGGCCAGCCGTAAGGCTATGCAGCGACCGATGCCCGAGCCGCCACCGGTGATCAATGCGTGTTTGTCTTGCAGATTCATAAACAAATTCCCGATCTGTGCCGATGCAATGTCGAATCGATTCTGCTTTTTCCGATCCATTCACGCTTGCGGGTAGTGCCGTGCCGACGAATAATTGAGCATCGACGGTTGCAAATCGCAAGCCGTTATTTACTCAGGAACAGCGCATGAACATGGGCCCGGGGCAACTCGATTCGAGAATCGAGATCATCACACCCGAAAATATCGCGTTTCAATATCGAGTGGCCGGACCATTTCGCCGGCTGCCGGCCTACGCGATCGACCTCATAGTTCGCGGGCTGATTTGCTGGGGGGCGCTGATGCTATTGGGCTTTGCGTCCACAGCGATCGAAATGAGGGGACTTGGGATCGGCTTGACGCTAATGATTTGGTTTGTCATGTCATGGTTCTACGGCGGCTTGTTCGAAGCCTATTGGAACGGCCAGACGCCCGGCAAGCGAACGACGGGGATCCGAGTATTATCGATCGACGGCCAGCCGATCAACGCCATGCAGGCGATCCTGCGAAACATCTTGCGGGCGGCCGACGCGCTGCCCGTATTGCAAGTCCCCGGTTCATGGATCGGGTTTCAAGAGGGTGTCATGCTGCCGATGCCCTTGTATCTCGTCGGTCTAATCACGCCGATGTTTACCAGCCGTTATCAACGGTTGGGCGACATGGCCTGTGGTACGATGGTCGTAATCGAAGAACGCCAATACCGAGTCGGCATCGTCGCCATGAAAGAACCCGAGGCGATTCGCGTGGCCGGCCTGTTACCGGCCAATTTGAAAGTGAGTCGTAACCTGGCACGAGCGGTTTCGAAGTATGTCGAGCGCCGTGCGGCGTTCAGCATCGAACGGCGAGCTGAAATTGCGCGTCGCCTGGGCGAGACCATCTGTGAACATTACGGACTGGATCGAAGCATGAATTACGATCGCTTGTTATGCGCATTGTATTATCGAGCATTTATTAACGACAGCGGTGAAGCGGATCCGTCGTCACAGCCGGGAATGTCTCCACCGGCCAAACCCGCTCGCGCTCCGACGGCGGAGTTAATTTCGCGGTAGACATTTCAAAGACATATTTTACCACTGAGACGCGGAGATACGGAGAGGGCAACTGATAAAACAAAGTCCGGATAAGCAACGGAAAGAATCCCAAAAAAAATTTGCGTTAAGGGGCGAACGAAAAATAACTTCCCGATATTTCCGACCTTCACCCCACCCTCTCCCAGAGGGAGAGGATTTTGTGAGGAAGTTATTTTTGTTCGTACCTAAATGGCAAATGAAAAACGATCACCCAAGCGCGTAAGGCAAATGGTCACTGTTTCGGGCGGCGTGAATGTAATCAATCCGATTTCTCATTTCCTTCAACCGATTTTTCTCATTCGCGTTCATTCGTATCCATTCGCGGCTAAGCAAGCTGCTTACCTCCTCCGTGTCATTGCGTCTTCGTGGTGAATGCTCATGAAAGTTGTCGAACTTCTCGAATTACGGCGCGAAAACTGGCGCGAGCTCGAGCAGCTTTGCCTGGCCGTCGAGATCAAGAATAAGAGAAAGCTCGGCGCGGTTGCCGTGACGCGATTTGCTGCGCTCTATCGAGCGGCGTGCGCGGATCTGGCGTTGGCCGACTCCTATCAACTTCCGCCGGCCACGGTTTCGTATCTGCATCAGCTCGTGGGGCGTGCACACAACCAACTCTATCGCGCGCGGCGCTTCGATATTCAGTCGTGGGGGCGCGAGATGTTCGTCATCGTTCCGCGCCGACTCTATCGCGATAACTGTTTGCGATTGGCCTTCTTGCTGTTTTGGGGCATTTTCATCGGCTCGATGATTCTGGCCCGCACTTCGCCCGGGTTTGCGCTGGCCATGTTGGGCAAAGAGGGCATGGAGGGGCTGCAAAGCAGTTTTTCAGAACCGATCGCCGGTCGTGATTCGCAGGCATCAGGCTTGATGGTCGGATTCTACATCTGGCACAACACGGGCATCGGGTTGCAATGCTTTGCATTTGGGCTGATCTTCGGTGTCGGCGGTTTGTTCGCCACGGTTTTCAATGCGGCCCAAATCGGAGCCAGCTTCGGCTATATGACGACGGTGCCCGAGAAAACGAACTTCTTTCATTTCGTGACCGCACATGGGCCGTTCGAGCTGACTGCGATCGTGTTGTCGGCCGGGGCCGGGATGCGATTGGGCTTGGCGATGATCAATACGCGCGGCATGAGTCGGTCGGAGTCGTTGCGGATCGCCGGTCGAGAAACGATGCCCACCATCGGCGCGGCAATGTTTTTATTTGCGGCTGCCGGCCTGATCGAAGCGTTCTTGTCGCCATCGTCGGCACCCTATGCACTCAAGGCGCTGGTGGCTGCGGCGTCGAGCGCGGCGTTGATGTTTTACTTCGTCGTACTGGGACAATCTGCCGGCGAGCCCGCAGTCCCCGGAGAAGTGCATGCAACTTGATCAAACCCGGATCGTCATCCGCGAACGTGATCAGTGGGATCTACTGGATCTGTCGTTGCATGTAATTCGCGCGCATGGATTGCAGCTGTTGATCACCAGTCTGGGCGGGGCGATTCCGTTCGCAATTCTGAACTACTGGCTGTTGCGCGATTTGCCATTGTCCGAAGCAGGCGATTATTGGACCTACACCTGGCGAATGCTGTTACTCGTGGCATTCGAGATGCCACTGGCGTCGGCTTTTTCGACCATGCTATTAGGGCAAGCCATGTTCACAGGCGCGTTCGACTATCGTCGCATCGTACAACAGACGATCGAGTCGCTGCCGCAGCTCATTTGGTTTCAGATCATCCTGCGCGCGTTCTTCATGCCGCAGGTGTTTTTCTGGGGCGGCATGCAGCGCGATTTTGCGCCGCTGCTGGTGCTGTGGATGCTGTTGTGGCTGGTACCATACTCTTCGTGGCCGTATTTGAACGAAGCAATTCTCTTGGAGCGCAATCCTTTGTTTCGTCGGCCGGGAAGTTTATCCACGTGGCGGCGCAGTCGCGTGTTGCATGCACGCGCCGGCGGCGACTTATTCGCACGCGTGTTGGCGGCTTTGACCTTGGGGCTGCTGCTGGTGAGTGCCTTGTGGTTGGCGTGTTGGCATTTTCGCGGCGTACTTGGCGACGAGTTCACGTTTGACCGCGCGATGTTTACAATCTACTTGCCGTTGTCCTTGTGGATAATCGCCGGTTACTTTACCGTGGTTCGGTTTTTGAGTTATTTGGACCTCCGCATTCGACGCGAAGGTTGGGAAGTCGAGCTTACGTTACGGGCCGAAGCCGATCGACTCTCAAGGCAACATTCCTAATGGTTCGATCCTTCGTAATTTCACGACCGCCGCGCCTTTGCAGCTTGCGACCGACTTGGTATCGGCTAATTGCCGTGATCATGTTTCTATCGATCGCAGCGCCTCCCTTTGTCGAGTGGCAAGTCACCTCGTTGTCGGCCGCCGAACTTTCCGACGAAGAGGCGGTCACCACCGGGGCCGACGCACTCGACTCCTGGTGGAATTACCCTTGGTACGACTCGTCGAAAGATACGTTGCGCCGCATCGACGTCAAACAGCAACCGCTATCGTCGACGTCTTCGGGCAGCAGCGGCAGCCTCGACGGCCTGCAATGGCTGGGTTGGACGTTGATCGCGGTGTTGCTGGCGTTTTTGGCTTATCTGTTGATTCGCGGCTATCTCAATCGCGAAAATTCAGCCGCGCAAGGCAGGTTCCATCAACCGCCCGGCACGCTCGCCGGCGTCGATCGGCTGGAAGATCTGCCGTTTCTTCTGGAAGCTCCGGTCGATGATTTGCATTCGGCAGCGCGGCGTGCCGGCGAAGCGGGCGACTACGGCCGGGCTATCGTTTATTTATACAGCCATCAGTTGATCGAGTTGGACAAACAACAACGCATTCGCTTAACCAAGGGGAAGACGAATCGGCAGTATGTGCGTGAACTGGTCGATTCGGCTGCGCTTTCGCAAATGCTGCGCACCACGATGATCGCCTTCGAGGATGTGTTTTTCGGTTCGCAGCGACTAGATCGCGAACGATTCGAGGAATGTTGGTCTCTGACCGAAGCATTGTCGCGCCCGCAATTGCAGGAGGCCGCATGAATATTTCTTCGGTCGTTCGTTTTGTGGGGAGCGCCCTCGGTGGCGATCCAAATACCAGCGCTCAGCAAATGCGAGAGCATTTGCCTTGCAAGCATAGATTGGCAACCTTACCGCCGCACACTTCATGCACTCGCCGGCGCTGCGAGCTTGTACTGATATTGTTGCTCTTCAGCGTCGGTTGTTCATCGGAGACCCTCGACACGACGTATGGCGCGCGCACCGGGCCTGACGCCGGCCCCAGCGTCAACGGCACTGCGGTTTTGGCCGATATGCTGGAGCAGGCGGGCCATAAAGTCAGCACTCGCAGTTCGCTTAGTCCGGCGCTGCATGCCTCGGCCGATTGTATTGTCTGGTTTCCGGACGATGGGAACCTGCCCAATTTTGCTGTCCGGTCGTGGTTGGAAAATTGGTTGACCGATCAGCCCGGTCGCACGGTGATTTATGTCGGCCGAGAATTCGATGCCGAACATATTTATTGGCAGACGATCGAACCCAACGCGCCGGCCGATCAACAGACTGAAGTCAAGCGCCGTCGTGTGGTGGCTGAGAAGGAATTCAATCGTCACTGTACACGGGTGGTCGATGGCGACGATTGCGATTGGTTCGTCACGCATCAGATCCCATCGCCGCGCCGCGTCACCACGCTGACTGGACCCTGGAGTACTGGCATCGATTCCAAACAAAGTGACATCGAAGTTTGCGCGACATATACTTTTCCGGTCGGAGATCCGTCTCTCAACGAAGTGTTACTGCGGGGCGATAACGATGTGCTTGTCGCACGCCAAAAATTTCCGGCCGGCAACATCGCTTGGAACTCCGACGGTGAAGGCACGATCGCACACAGTCAATTGATTGTTGTTACCAACGGATCGTTTTTGCTGAATTTGCCGTTGGTCAACCATCAGCATCGCAAACTGGCGGCACGGTTGATCGGTGAACTGAATCCGGCCGACCGAGTGGTGTTTCTTGAGAGCGGCTCTGGCGGACCAACCATTCACGACACCGAGCCGGAACTGAAAAGTCCCAATGGGTTAGCTTTTTTTTCGGTTTGGCCGTTGGGAATTGTGCTGGTCCATTTGGCGGTGGCAGGAATTTTGTTTTGCTTCGCGCGCTTGCCGATTTTTGGGGTTCCACGCGATCCGCCTCCGCAATCGACCTCGGACTTTGGCAAGCATGTGACGGCATTGGGCGATCTGCTGCGGCTGACGCAGGATCATCGCTTTGCCGAAACCAAAGTCGAACAGTATCGCCAGAATGCGCGAGGGCAAACTTCCGGCTCGTTGCCGAGCAAGCGCCAGTCGAGTTGAACAACTGTTCGAGTCGGAATATTTCGTATTCATTCAACCTTTGGGATTCCAGTGCAAAACAGTGATTCGCTGATCGAGTTTCGTTGTGCCAACTGTCAGAAGACATTGCGAATTACGATCGATGCCGTCGGTCGCCAGGCCCAATGTCCCGAGTGCAACACGGTGATGACCGTTCCCGCACCGCTGCCTCCCGCGTCAGTGCCGTCGATGCACGCCGGCGCGACCGAAAAGTTCGCCGGCGGCCCGCCCATCTTTAGTCCGCCCAGTTCGAGTCCTCCGAGCTTTAGTCCGGCAGGGCCTGCGCAATCGCCCGCCATCGACCAACGTTTGGCGAATGACGCGACAATCGAGCCGACTCGCTCGAATGCGATGGCGCCGGTCAAGGCGCTGTTCGATCGCATCACCGCCGAGGTTCGCAAGGTCTATGTCGGGCAAGACGAGCTAGTCCTCGGTACGCTTGTCGCATTGTTTTCGAGTGGGCATGTGTTGATCGAGAGCGTGCCAGGGCTGGGCAAAACTTTGTTCGTACGCACGTTGGGGCAGATTTTGGGCTGTAAGTTCGGCCGCATTCAGTTCACCGCAGACTTGATGCCTTCGGACATTACCGGCGCGCCGATCTTCGACATCAAGGAGCAAGAGTTTCGCTTTCATCCCGGCCCCGTGTTCACGCAATTGCTGTTGGCCGACGAGATCAATCGTTCGCCGGCAAAAACGCACGCGGCCCTGCTCGAAATCATGCAAGAGTATCGCGTGACCATCGAGCGAGTCAGCCACAAACTCGAACGCCCGTTCTTGGTTCTGGCCACGCAAAATCCGATCGAAAGCGAGGGAACGTACAACCTGCCGGAAGCACAACTCGATCGGTTCATGTTCAAGATTACGATCGGTTATCCGAACGCGAAGGAAGAGGCCGAGGTGCTGCGCATGCACAGCCGGCAGATCGATTTGGATAAACGGCTTGCCACCGATGTGAAAGCGATCACTTCGCCTCAAGAGATCGTGGCGATGACCCGGCTTTGCGGTGATGTGCGCATTGAAGAAAAGCTGATTCACTACATCAATACCTTGGTTCGAAAAACACGCGAATGGCCGCAGTTTCATATGGGAGCTTCGCCTCGCGCGGGCATTGCCTTGATGCAAGGTGCGCGCACATTGGCTGCGTTTAACGGTCGCGATTACGCAGTGCCGGACGATGTGGTGCAGATCGCAGTTCCCGCGTTGCGGCACCGCGTGATTCTGACCAGCGAAGCGGATGTCGAAGGACATCGCGTCGATGATCTGCTGAAGCAAATGATCAATTCGGTCGAGGTGCCGAGGATGTGATGAGTTTTCAGTTTTCAGTTTTCAGTGTTCAGTATTCGGTCAAAAAAATAAAACATTGCGTCTTTAATCTATTTTTTTTTAAATCTATGAAAACAATAAAAATAGCTGGTGTTCCCGAACATTTCAATTTTCCATGGAAAATGGCGATTAAAAATGGCGATTTCAAAAATGAAAATATTGATTTACAATGGTCAGACATTCCGGAAGGAACAGGCAAAATGTGTCAGATGCTGCGCGATGGTGAAACAGATATAGCTGTAATTTTGACCGAAGGAATAATCAAAGACATTAACGCTGAAAATCCATCTAAAATTGTACAGATTTATGTTGAAAGTCCATTAATCTGGGGAGTTCATGTCGCGCAAAAATCTAATTATTATTCGATTGCAGATTTAGAAAATAAAAAAGCAGCCATTTCTCGTTTAGGTTCTGGCTCGCGACTCATGGCTTATGTTAATGCAGATAACCAGGGCTGGAAATCAGAAAATTTGCAATTTAAAATCGTAAACACCATTGATGGTGCTGTCGAAAGTTTAACCAATGGCGATTCAGATTATTTTATGTGGGAAAAATTCATGACCAAACCTCTAGTAGACAAAGGCATTTTTAGAAAAATAGGCGATTGTCCAACGCCCTGGCCCTGTTTCGTAATCGCAGTTCGGGAAGAAGTGCTGAAAAATGATTTTGAAACAATTTCTAAAATACTTCAAATTATAAATGTGCAAACATCAAAATTCAAATCAATCAAAAATATTGATGCTGTCTTG
>JAYTAU010000447.1:0-3650 GCA_043737375.1 Planctomycetia bacterium | reverse complement strand
GAACCTGGCGGTCAGCGAAATCTACCTGTCTTCTCCAGAAGAATGGCAAAGTGCGGTTCTTCTGAAAGTGCCGCCGCCGGTGCTGGCGGTCAACGAAGTCTTCGCAGCTTCCGCAGTCGGGAAGTCGGAGGCGTGAGCAACTTTCACAATTGTCGCTTCCGATGAAGGAACGCCGCCGGCACAACCGATATCTCTTGCCACAGGGGCCGTGCCGAAAGGGTTTTCTCCATGAGCGGGCAACAGTTGATGGCCTCGCCGCCGGTTTCCGACACCGAAGCCATGCTCCGCCAGCAGCTTCTGCAGGCCCAGCGGCTGTCGAGCGTCGGCGAACTCGCCTCGAGCGTGGCACACGAGTTCAACAACATCCTCACGACGATCATCAACTACGCCAAGATGGGCATGCGACACAAAGATGCTCCCACGCGCGACAAGGCGTTTGACAAAATATTAGCGGCCGGCAATCGGGCCGCTCAGATCACCAACGGCATTCTCGGGTTCGCGCGAAACCGCGGTCCTTCGTTCGAGCCGACCGATTTGGTCAAGGTCGTCGACGATTCATTGATGCTGCTCGAACGCGAGATGATGAAGTACCGCGTCCGGGTCGAGCGTCAGATCGAAAGCGTTCCCTTGGCACACGCCAACGGAAACCAAATTCAACAAGTGCTGATGAATCTGTTGACCAACGCGCGACAGGCCATGCCCAACGGCGGCACATTGATCATCAAACTGCTCAACGATGCGGCCAACAACATGGTCGACCTGGTCGTGCGCGATTCGGGCTGCGGTATGGCCCCCGAGACGCTGCGTAAAATCTTCGATCCGTTCTTCACGACCAAGTCGGGGCCCGATGAGAGCGGCAAAGGGGGCACCGGCCTGGGGCTATCCTCGTGTCGCGACATCATCGAGTCGCATCATGGACGCATTCGTGTCGAAAGCGCCCCGGGTAAGGGGACGATGTTCACGATCAAATTGCCGGTTACGGGGTAACGAAGAACGTCTTACCTCACAGAAATTCAACGCGTGCAACCATCTGTGCCGGTTCGAGACAATCGCTCAACAATTCTAGCCCTGCAATGATCTGTCCGATGCTACGCTTCTGCGGATGGCAATAGACGATTCCAGCGTGCGGTATTCCAGTAGTGGCAAGAACAAGAAAATCGAAATCGTGCGTAACCAAGACGCTGTTCTGCCCATGTGCAAATTTAAGATGTTTTTCGTCGATTGCAGAAAGTAGTCCGGTCGTAGCTGCGGTGGTGACTTCAATTCCGCGGCGCTTCAGTCCGATGGCCACTGCCAACGCTACGCTCTCGTCAAGATGAAACCGCAGCATCGCCAGCCTCTGGATTTAGCAACATTTGCTCCAGCGGCCCCGGACCGAGCTTGGACCGTATCGAGGCAACAAAGGCGTCATCAGCCTGCATCTGTTGCTTAATTTCATCGCGGTGATCCCAGAAATACATCAACGCTGCGTACACGTCGGCCACGCTCAGGTGCGGATAATCGGCAACAATCGTATCCGCGCTACGGCCCTGCAGCTCGTACCAGACGTATATATCTTGCACGCGAATCCGAGTCCCCGCGATGCGGGGCTTACCGCCGCAAATGCCCGGAGTAATTTCGATATGCTGTTTTTCGATTTGAACTGCCATACTCCTATTATAGCATTAGCTCTGCTGCGAATAAAATACAATCAGTCATTCCAGAACGGGGCTGGTTTCTTAGTCGCCAACGACCGTCGGCATCTCATCCCGCCAACTAATTGTCACAACAGTCCGCCACGTCTGCAGCTCTAGTTGGCTTCCGCGCGCCTTGCGCTATAATCTCTTCGGCGTCGGACACGCGCCGCTACGATTACTCCATCTTCCCACCCCGGTGCTTCGATACTTCTTATGACCGACCGTTCCACATCCGACACGACCCACCGCCCGACCAATCTGCGCGACCTGCGCGCGAGCGGCTGGAAATCAAAAACCGTCAAGCAAGAGATTCACGACAACTTTCTCAAGCTGCTGCGAGAAAACGAAGAACTGTTTCCCGGTATCGTGGGCTACGATGACACCGTCATTCCCGAGGTGAACATCGCTCTGCTCGCCGGGCACGACATGCTGTTTTTGGGCGAGAAAGGCCAAGCCAAGAGCCGCCTGATGCGCCAGCTTGTGCGTTTTCTTGATCCCGTCGTCCCCTACATCGATCTGCCTGATGCCCCGCTACATGAAGACCCCTACAAACCGATCAGCGGCGTCTGCAAGCGGTTCGTCGCCGCGCACCCCGAAGAGCAAGTCCCGATTGCCTGGTGGCCGCGCGAAGAGCGCTACGCCGAACGTCTTGCGCCTGGCACCAAGTTCGCCGACATCATCGGCGAAATCGACCCGGCCAAACTCGCCGGCGGAACCAGCATGTCGACCGAAGAAGCCCTGCACTTCGGACTCATTCCGCGGCTGCATCGCGGCATCTTTGCCATGAACGAACTGCCCGAACTCGACGAGTTGGTGCAAGTCGGTTTGTTCAACATTCTCGAAGAACGCGACGTGCAAATCCGCGGCTACCCGGTCAAGTTCGACATTGACGTGCTGATTTTGTTTAGCGCCAATCCCAGCACCTACAACCGCTCGGGCAAGGTTATCCCGCAACTCAAGGACCGCATCGGTTCGGTCATCCATACGCACTACCCGCGCGAACGCGCGTTGGGCGTGCAGATCATGGAGCAAGAAGCCGGCATCGATTTGGGCGGCGACTACCCGATTTCGGTGCCGTACTTCATGCGCGAGATTATCGAGCAGATCACCATCGCGGCGCGCAAAAGCAAGTACATCGATCATCAGTCGGGCGTGAGTGCGCGATTCAGCATCGCCAACTATCGCACGATGGTTGCCAGCGCCCGGCAGCGCGCCGTGCGCTTGGGCGAGCAGCCCGCGGTGCCGCGGATCAGTGACTTGGGGCACTTGTATTCGTCTTCGCTCGGTAAGCTCGAACTCGACATGATGGGAAGCCACCAAATGGGCGAACGGCAAGTCCTCGACGCGCTAATTGCCGAAGCGATTCAAATCGTATTTAGCGAATACGTTGAGCGGCATGGCTTGGAGCAAATCGGCCAGATCTTCGGCGAAGGTGTCAAGATCGAGGTCGGCGACATGCTGCCTTCGGCCAGCTATGCCGACCGCATGAAGCGCGTCCCGCCGGTTTGGGACAAGGCGTTCGAAGTGAATGCGGCGTCCGACGCGGCCGTACGGGCGTCGTGTGTCGAATTTGTGCTCGCCGGGCTATACGCCATGGACAAAATCAGCCGCTCGCAGCAGCACGGACGAATCACCTATGAGGTGTGATCCGCCTAGTAATTTCGGCGCGTCAAACTCTCTGCCATCGTAAATCACCGACCTTCAACGACGGCGCAATCGTTTGGGGTGCGTTGGCCGATGCACTCTGGCAAACTTGTTTGTACCATGCCCCGCTTTAATGCGCTGCACAAGTTGGTGGGAAGGAGACTAACGATTAGTCCTCCACCAAGGTGCAACGTATTAAACGAAGGGAACTCTACCATGTTGCGAAAGATTTTATTGACCGCGGTGCCAGTCGCCGCACTCGCGATTGCCATGCTCGGCTCGACACCGACGCCAAGCCAGGACCGCTCGATTTCACTTGATAACGTCAAG
>JAYTAU010000446.1:0-3651 GCA_043737375.1 Planctomycetia bacterium | reverse complement strand
CCAGGCGATCGCCACGGGCCGCGTCCAGCAAGTCGAGCACTTGAGCACTCGACAACGGGTGAATGTCCGCCCGTTCGATTCGTGGCGGGTCAACCGCGTCACAGACGTTGCGGGGGACCATGCCCCACTTTACCGCCTGCTTGAACGCCCGACGCAATACAGCGTGGGCCAGCCGTCGCGTATGGGCCCCTGCCCCGCCCCGCTCCATGTCGGCATAGAGTGATTGGATATGGGCCGGCGTCAGTTTGGCGAGAGCAACGCCCCCGATCCGCTTCGACACGTGGTTATCGATCACGCCCTTGTAGTTGGCGTGGGTTGTGGCCTTTAGCGTCGGCCGGGCCGCGTCTTCGAGCCAGCGAGTCAGAAATGCCGCCACGGTCACTTTCGACGGTTCCCCCAACGTGCCATCGAGTCGATGATTTTGCAACCGCGCTAACTTGTCCTGCACCTCGCGCTTGGTTGTGCCGTAGACCGCGCGCCGGTTTCGCTTGCCGTTGGCATCGTAGCCAACGCTCATCATGGCCAGCCATCGGCCGTCAGGTCGCTGGTAAATCGATCCCTCCCCATTGCCGCGTCGTCGCGCGCGTCGGGGTTTCGGATCGGTCACAGTCGCAATTGTCGCCATCGTAAAAACTCCTTCTGGAAAAACGCCGCCACGGGATACCGTTTCCAGTCGGTAGAGCCCGCAGCGGCAAGGAAAAAAACACTCTCGATCAACCTGCAAGTGATTCCCACTTAGCCAATACGTCCAGCTTTCGGCCTAGTTTTTCTAAGTTCAAGTGAGTGTCAATAATTGCATTTCGGTAAACGTCGATGGTGTAGTAATCACCTAGATTGTTATAAGACCCGCTGGCCTCTCGGCACTTCTTCAAGAGTTCTTGCTTCTTTGCAAGCACTCGGTTTATCCGCTGAATAAGCGCTCGTTCTGTTACCGGTGCCGTTATCGTTTTCGCTGCCATAATTCCGGCCTCCATAATCGGCGGTTTGCGATAGTCGCTCCCCATACCAAGGTTATAAGCATTTGAGAAAGTGAGTCAATAAGCGAGTGAGCGCGACAAGTTTAATTTGCCGGTCTTCGACCGAACCCACTAAGCACTAATTGCGAATCGTACCGGCTGAACCGGCGTCGCCGTCGTGCTGATCACTGCCCACACTCCGCAAGGGCAATCAATCTCGCGGTCGTTAAACGTCTCGGCCCACCCCTTCGCGAGTTCGTAGTCGTCCGTCGAATAATCCGCCGGGTAAATTTCTGCTTTCCCTGGCTCGATCTCTTCGACCAACAGCAACGTGAACGTCTTGCCCGCAAGTTGCCGCGGCTTGGGCATGGCGTCGTTAAGTTCGCTGTGAAGCTCGTTGATGTCGCACTTGCGGCCGTGGTGTCGGACCTCGGCACGATACGGGCTATCGCTGTTGAACGCGTTCTCGTTGAACGAATCAGCAAACGCGATCGCGGCCAATGCACTGCGGCCGGTGAATTGAATCTTGCGGTACTTGGGCGAACGCCGATCGCGAATCACAACCGAGTAGTCGAGCACACCAACCTCACGGAGAGAGTTATTCAGCGATCGGGCGACAACGTCTATCCATTGGCTTACCTGCGGTCCTAGAGGCTTGCGGGCGTCGACCTTGAAAGCTCCGTAGCCCGGTTTGGCCATGAGGGCTTTAACCGACGCAGAGACGTTCCATTCGGCCGTGGGGTGAGGGTGAACTTCGCATTCAATCGGACCCCGCTCAGTTCCTTCGCTAATCGCGGTAGCTTCCCAAATTGCGGATTCGGCAAGCGATTCGGAATTGTCGGCCGGCTCGGTCGTGACCGGAAATGCTGGCGGAATGGGAATGGTGCCGACGCCAACGGCCGGGATCGCGAGAGAAGCCAATAGCATTTGCCGGCGGGAGAGCGTGCCCGGGCGATCGTCGGAATTGTCGGGAGCGGGTGAAGCGACTAGATTGGACATGTGAACTCCTTTTACGAAGGGTTTGCCACGGCCCCGGCGTCTTAACCACGCGCGGGGCCAACTTGTTGCCGAACGGACAACGCCCGCATTGTACGATAGTTGTCGCATACGTCAACTAGCGCACCGCAGATTGACCGTATGCGGCGACCGGCTTATACTGCGGCCCATGATCCGAGAGCACCTAATTGCCGAAATAGAAAAGAGCAAAAAAACGCTCTATCGAATTGCCGAAGATACCGGAGTAAATCACACGGCATTAACGCGATTTATTTCAGGCAAGAATCCCGATATTCGAATCTCAACGGCCGACAAGCTGGCCACTTATTTCAAGCTTGAACTGCGACCGACCCGGGCAACTAAAAAATAAGGGGGCAACTCATGGCCAACAACGTCGCTTGTCCGTACTGCAATTCGTTGATGATCGACGATGGGCGATTCGCCGGCACGATGGTTGCCTGTACGAATTGCACGGCACAGTTTCAAATGCCGGTTCGCCAAGCCCAATCGTATTCGGCGCCATCGCCCCCATTGCCGCCACCAGCTCCGACGTCGGACGCGGCCGACCCGTTCGGCGCGAATCCCTACAGTTCGCCTGCCACAACCTATTCAATGCCGATGCCGGGGTATGGTTCACCAGTATCGCCAATCATTCATAGACCGCATAAAGAACCGGGCATCGCGGCTGTGCTAAGTTTCTTCTTCGCCGGCCTCGGGCAGATTTACAATGGTGAAATCGGCAAGGGGCTTTGCTTCATTCTGGCCAACGTCGTTTCGTTCTTGATGTGTTTTTTCCTGATCGGCTTTCCGATGCTGCTGATCGTTTGGATATTCGGGATCTATGACGCGTATACCGTTGCCGACCAGATAAACCGCGGCACGGGCAATTACCGTCGTTACCGTTGACGCTTGACCTGTCAAGAAATTCAATCCATCTGCGGGGGCTTGCCTAGCCGCTGTCGTGACAAATAATGGTGGACGCGCGGCCCACAGCGAGCCTCCGCTTTTCTGCTCAGAGGTCGGGTAGTCCGGCCTGGCCGAGCCATCGGCCGTCGAAGACGCCTATCGTCCCTTCGACCTGAGCCATTTTTATGCGCAAAAGTTCCGAATTGCCAAACATCGCATTAGCGGCGATTTAAGCCACTGCTGTCGCCAACGTCCAATCACATAGGCCACGCGCCAACAACGCGGCCACGTTGAGCCTATTGCGAATTTCCGACCGCATAGCCGACCGGCGGGATCCGCGAGAGAAATTGCGGCTCCGGCGCCAGTTGCATGCCCGCGGCTCGACAGATTTTCTCAATGTCGAATCCGAATAAAATCCTTTCGTGCAACAGACCGCGCGCGGTTTGCTCGACAGCGGACCAAACAATCGGTTGCTGAAACATGCCGGCTGCGGCTCGGCAAGCCTTGACCAATTCCTGCCGTCGGTCGCGCTGCGAATCGTTGCGAAGCGCCAGCGCGATTCGGGCGTTCTGGAAATCGCTTGAACCTAATTTGTGGCACTGGTTGAAATCGATTTGGTCGAGGCCGTGCGCGAACTTTGCTTCGGCGATCGGTCCGGCCATATTGGCAACTGCAAGACGCCAAGCCATTTGACGGGGCGAAAGTTTTTTCTCGGCCATATCCGGATAGTGATCGACATGCCCCAACGTGTTCTGGGTTCGAACGATCGTCGCGAGTAGCACCGGCAAGTTGT
>JAYTAU010000445.1:0-1342 GCA_043737375.1 Planctomycetia bacterium | reverse complement strand
AGTCAAAGCCGCTTTCAAAGACGTGGTCGCTTCGGCCAACCGCAGCACGGTGCAAATCCTCGCCGACGACAAGCCCGCCGTGCTGGGCACCATCGTCAGTGCCGATGGATACCTGTTGACCAAGGCCAGCGAACTGTCGGGCAAGTTGACCTGCAAGTTGCGCGACGGTCGGACCGTCGATGCTCGGCTGGTCGGTTCGCATCAAGCGACCGATCTAGCGTTGCTCAAGGTCGACGCAAAAAATTTGATCCCAGTCGAATGGGCCAAGGACGATGCACTCAGCATCGGCAGTTTTCTGACGTCGGCTTCGAGTGGTGACGAGGCCCTGGCCATCGGCGTGGTCAGCGTTGCTCCGCGAAAAATACCTGCTGCCAGCGGTGTGCTGGGGATCGCCGTCGGACAGGCCGACAGCGGGCCGCGCGTCGATCAGGTGATGGATGGCAGCAGCGCCGCCAAAGCCGGATTGAAAGTGAACGATGTGATTACGCGAATCAACGATCGCGAAGTCAAAACGCGCGAAGCTTTGATTGCCACGGTCGGCGACTTTCGTCCCGGCGATCGAGTCGAACTGAAAATCAATCGGGGCGAAGATCAACTCAGTATTTCGACCACACTGGGCAACCGCTCGGGTAGCAGCCGACGTGAATTTCAGAATCGCTTGGGAGGCGACCTGAGCGAACGGCGCGGCGGATTCGAACAAGTGTTGCAACACGACACCGTGCTGCGTCCGCGCGAATGCGGCGGGCCGGTCGTCGATCTCGACGGCCGTGTGGTGGGCATCAACATCGCCCGCGCTGAGCGCGTGGCCAGCTATGCGCTGCCGGCAGCGGTGGTGCTGCGGGTGCTGCCGGAAATGAAGGCCCAGGCCGTTGCCAAAGAGAACTCCTCGCCCGCGCAAGGGACTCGTGTAACTGCGGCTAAACCGGTCAGTGCCCCCGCGAGCGAACCAGTGCGAGTTCCGGCCGGCAAGTGACTTTTATCTTCGGAGATTTTTAACCCCGGTGATCCGGCGACTAAAAGTCGCCGCTAGGGAATCGGCAATTTCCCAGTTCATTTGGATCAAGTACGCGTCGAATCCCGCCGCATGGTTTCGACTTGAAATCAGGCCGCGACTTGCGCTAGACTTTGGTATCAGTGGTTTAGCCCTGTTCTGTTCTCGAGCATTTGCGGCGCGTCCGACTCTTTGCTTTACGCCGAAGGCGTTAAATCTCATAGCCCCGCACTCGCGAGAGCGCACCCGGGGTTAACTTGATTTGCCACTAATTACTCCGGAATTAAAATGACTTTTTCAACGAGCTGCTTAGTTCGACTTTTGCAATTTTTTAGCCCCAAGGGGGCGATT
>JAYTAU010000444.1:0-8969 GCA_043737375.1 Planctomycetia bacterium | reverse complement strand
ATAGCCATCGCTAGGCAACATCTCGACAATGGTTGGGTACCATTTTTCGCAGGCAGGCATCAACTTGGCCACAATCCAGTCGCGCAGTTCCGGCATTTCTGAGAAGTCGAAGGTGATCTCGTACTTGTCGGCGATCTTCAATACCTCGGGCTTCGCACGGACCGGCTCCTTCGGCGCTTCGTACTGCTTGTCATCGACAATGTCGATCTCGGTATAGAACGTGTTGCTAAAATTGCCAGCCGCACTGGTTTTCGAAATCTCGAACAGCAAGTAGCTATATTCGCCGAGCGATCCGCCCGCGGTATCCGCAATACTGACTCCGTATTGCCCACCCGGGACACCTTCGGCAGGGCGAGTGTCGACCTCGGCAATTAATGTCCAACCGAGCTGGGTCGGGTCGCCGGACTTCGCCGAAGCGGGGTCGAAATCCTCCTTCGCAGTATTATTTTGTTTCGCGGAAGCATCAGGCTTCGCAGCATCTAATTTTGCGGTAGCGCCATAAACTTTGTAGCGTTGCGGCCCACGCTCGGCAGCGTGCCACGAGTAAGTGTTGATTTGTCGAACATTGATGGCCTTCGGCCAGGTCAACAGCAGCCGTCCGCTCTCGATCCTCGGGTCGAAGAACACGCAGCTCACCGGGTCGTCGTGCGTTGTCGCCAATCGACCGTTATTGAGCAGCTTGAGCGAACCGCCGTTCGCATCCAACTGCCCGGACACGGTTTTCATTTCGGCCAGATTGCCCGCGTCGGTTTTCGACGGCGCGGGGATTTTGTCGAACTTGAAGTCCGCGTTTCCCGCTGGATTGTGCTCGATCGTAACGCTAGGTGCGGCCGCCGCCACGCTCGTGAACAGCGCTGTAGCCAACAGCCCGCTTGCCATAAGAACCGTGAAGTAGGTCGCTGCAGAGTACATCGCCGTAGACAGCAACCGACGGCCTGTGAACGTGCCAAGTGGTGTGATCGGCATGTATTCAATTTTCAGTTTGAGTAGATCGGATGAGTAAGACCAACACAACATCACCCGGCGTGAGGCGCGACTGTCCACGGTCAATGCTTGCGGAGCAAACTGCGTCGATTCTAGACCAGCACTGCGAACAAATAAAGCTTTTTTGCGACGAAATCGCTCACAACGATCCAAAATGCTGGATTTAATCGGCTTCGCTACGCGCGCTGCGCTTCTCAAGCGAGCGGCATCGATCTACCCCGATCGTGCTTCACCTATCGGTGCGCACTCATAGCGCAGACAAGGCTCCCCCAAGCCCACCCATTGCAATGGGTGGGATCCGCGTCGCAACGCGTTGACGATTCCACTAGTCACCGCAGTCGCACGCGATTCGTCTTTCCGCATTCTGCGATGCCGGGCTATATTGACGCGCATGGAAATAAAACATCGTCGTCGCTGGTTGCGTTATTCACTTCGCACGGGCTTAATCCTGGTGACGCTGCTCTGTATCTGGCTGGCGGTGTTGACCAAGCGAGCGCGCGATCAAAAGGAAGCCGTCGCGGCACTCCGCGCGCTGGGCTGCACGATTGGGTACGAGCATCAATTGATCGGTTTCGACTACCGAGTCGGAATCCCGGGTGAGTTTGCAGACGAGTTGACTGAACTTCACGAGATCTGCGATACGATGCGACCGGCTGAATTGAGCGAGATCGAACAATGGATTGGAGAGGATTACTTTCTCAAAGCGATTGAGGTCGCCAATTACAACGGCGATGGCGAGGACGCAGTTGAATTTGAAAAACTGTTTCCCAATCTGCAGCGCCTTCCCCACCTCCGTCGATTCAGTTTTCCCTCACTAACGTGTGCAGAAATTCAGCAACTGAGTACTTTGCAAGGATTGACTCATCTAAGTTTTGCACATCGGTGGGTTGACGACGACGATTTAGACCCGATTTCAAAACTGACTCATTTGCAGAGCTTGATAGTTTCTAATTTCGATTGTCCGAAACGCCCTTCGGGCGAGTGCTTAAAACCATTTCAAAAACTGCATGAACTGTGGCAACTTGATATTGAAGCCGATTGTTCGATGAAGTCGCTGGATTACCTTGCTTCACTTGAGCAATTAGAAATCCTCGCGTCACTTCACTTGACGGATGTCGATGAGAGTCTGCTGCCGCGGCTCCAGAGGTTTAAGAATTTGAATGATCTTCACTTAACGGGAGACGTCCGAGAGCACGGCTGGTTGCGAAATCTATTCAGTAATGATTCGCGAACAAGAGCAGCAGAACTCGAAGATTTGATTCGATCGGGAATCTCGGCGGACGTTTGCTTTGTGTCGCTTTCATCACAACACGAGTAACCTTGTGTATAATTCGGTTTCAATTTCGCAGCTTCTCAAAGCTGCACTTTGGACCAGAACGGAGGTTGTTGAATTACCTCGTGCTAGAGACTTCGGACCCTAACAGCCCGTTGAAAAAGTCGATTTTGAGTGGCAAAAGGTGCAATGCTAGCTTGAAATTTGCCGAAGTTTATTCAGCTAGCATTGTGTGTTTCAGAGTTTTTCAACGGGCTGCTAGCCAAAGTACTCGCGGAAAAATCGCAGCAATCGGGGTTTTCCGAATTTGGCATCGGCGAACAGCCGATTGACTTCTCGTGCGACATCGTCCGGTGAAGCTAACTTGCCGGAGTCGGCGGCTTTCAACAGCACTTCGTCCGGCGCGCGATCCCCCAAGGCGTAAGCGATGGCGAACGCGATTTCGCGAGGGGCCAACGTGCGAACCGGATCTCCCTCGGACTTCGAGCGACCGAGTTCGAAACGAAATACCGCCTCGGGCGTTAGATGCACTGCGACCATCGTTAGCGAAGTACCAACATCCGCGCCTGCGATCTTGACGTTGTTCGCATACAACTCGACCATCGCTTGCATCTCGGCAACCGACGGCTGACGCTTTAGTACCAATTCGAACTGCTTACGAACGGCCGCCTCGACTTGCGATTTTTCGGGCCGTAGCTTGGCGTTGAGGAGTGGCGCGAACTCCTTGTCTTTGGGTTTGCCATCGGGCTTGTCGAGCCCCAGCCGGGCGTTTACCTGCTAGCGCTCCAACTCTTGGCTGCGCGGCAGGTCGCTTAAGCTTTCTAGTCCAAATAGGCTTAGAAATCGCGGCGTGGTGAAATAGTGCGCGGTGCGAGGAGCCTCGGCCGGCCGATCTATCCTTAGAAGCTGACGACGAACCAGCTGCGCAAGAATCGGCCCACTGGCCGTCCCGCGCATTTGCGTGACCTGATCGGCCGTCATCGGCTCGTTGTAGGCGACGGCAGCCAACACTTCTATCGCTGCCGGACTGAGCCTCGCCGGACGAACGCGCCCCAGAATCTTCTCACGCAACGGAACGAATTGTTCCAACAAGGTCATTCGGTAGCCGGCACCAACCGCAGTGATCGAATACGGACAGTGTCGGGTTGCGTAGTCCGCATTCAAATCGCGAATCAAGTCGTCGATCTCGGCCGTGCGGACGCCGCGCAGCTGACCGGCGATTTGTTGACTGGTGAGCGGTTGATTGTCGGCCGCGCCCACGAACAGAATGGCTTCGAGAATCGACCGCGGTCCCAGTTCACAACAGTCGTCGAGCGCGGTTCGCGCTGCTCTGGCCTGCTGGGCAGAAGCATCACTAGCCCGTTCGCTGGAAGCCGATTGATTGGCAACTTCCAAGATCGGATCGGAATCTTCGCTGACCAGCGGCGAGTATGGATCGTCACCGCCGGTGAGCATGGCGGCAAATGCCTCGCTCAGCCGATCCAACGACAACCCTTCGTCTTCGGCGGAAGATTGTGGACTACCCGCTTGTTCATCCGAGAGCGACATTGTTTGTTCTACAACGATAAACGTCGAGCTAAATCGCAAGCGTGAGACAGCGACACGAGCAATCCTCGACTTTCCCCCAGCCCCCAGTCTCAAGCCCCCAGTCTCAAGCTCCCAGTCTCAAGCCCCCAGACGCGTTTCGCTACTTCCAACGCTTGGCGACTTCGCGCTTCATGAACGACAGCGAGTCGCGCGCCAGTTGCTCTTCGCTGTCGAACATCCGACGCCAAATCTTGGTCGCGGCGGCGATCTCGGGCAAAGCCAATCCAAACGCTTCGACCATCAACCAACCATCGTAACCCACTTCCTTGAGCGCGTCGAAATTCTCGCCCCAAGCGATCGCACCCGCGCCCGGCGTACTGCGATCGTTCTCGGAAATATGCACATGGGCCAGCACATCGGCACAGGCTTTGATCGCGTCACGAGAACTCTTTTCCTCGATGTTGGCGTGGAAGGTATCGTACATCACTTTGCAGTTGGGGTGATTGACTTCTCGCGCGAAGCGGGCCGAATCGGCATGCGTATTCAGCAAGTAGGTCTCGAAACGGTTGAGGCATTCGACACCCAGCGTGACGCCGACCTGGCCGGCGTGTTCGGCGACTTGTCGCATGCTGTCGATGCCCCACTTCCATTCGTCGCTGGTCGGCCCGGCACCGCTGAAATGACCAATCGCTGAATGGTATGGCCCGACAAGGTGCGTGCAACCGGCGGCGGCACAACTATCCAGCGTGGCCTTGGTCAGTTCGACACCCTTGGCGCGAACTTTCGCATCGGCACTGATCGGGTTGTCGTCAACGCCACGAATGGTGACCGCCGTGCGCGCTAGTCCCAGGTCCGAAAGCCGCTTTCCGAATGCGCTGAATTTTTTCTCGTCGGGCGCGAACATCGGCAGTTCGACGCCGTCGTAGCCGAGTTCCTTGAGCATCTCGACGACGGGTAAAATCGCGTCGGTCACATCGCCGGTCCACAACAACAGGTTCATTCCGAATTTCATGCTTGGCTCCAATAAATTTCAGTGAATGGTCCGACGCAATTGAACAACAGACTTTGACCACAGAGACGCGGAGGCACGGAGACGTTGAAGACAGTACTGACCGCGAATGGATACGAATGAACGCGAATTAGGAATGTGAACCACGAAACACACGAACGACACGAAACGGGGCTAATTCGAGAGTGGTAGTCCGAATCAATTCAGCACGCAACTCAACTGTATCGCCGAAATATTGTCCTTAGTCCCCGTCCTCTGTGTCTCCGCGCCTCCGTGGTCTATCTTAATGTTGACTCGATCGAGTCAACGGCAGCAGGTCCGCTTGCCGAGTTGCGACCACCCTGCGCATGTTGGGCAACAGGTTCGCGAATGAACTCGGTAGTGCCGGCAAACGGACGCGGCTCATCACTTG
Source organism: Planctomycetia bacterium (assembly GCA_043737375.1). Lineage (GTDB taxonomy): Bacteria > Planctomycetota > Planctomycetia > Pirellulales > JALHPA01 > JAWXCH01. Next base: position 3,764 of record JAYTAU010000444.1, on the reverse strand, counting down.
GTTCAAGCGAAAACACAGTTTGTCATCGTCGGAGTAGTCGCACAAGAAGCGCTCGCCTCGGAAAAGCAAAATGAACTGGGCAAGCCGATCGGTCGATTGCGACGCAATGCGATTGACGACCGATTGTACCAGCACGGCATCGACCTGTTCCATCGCCCCATAGTACTCGATCAGCCGATCGGGTTCCGACTGAATTAAAGCGGCGTCCAGTAGCAGCTCGACCAAAATATGGCCTAGAAAGCTCGGCCGAAACCCATCATCGGGCGACAAATGCTCGCGAATTCGCACAGCAAACTGTAAAGACGTCTCGGCAAACGCACGCGTCTCATGGAACCAAGCGTCATCGGCATGATGCTGCATGATACCGCGCGCGGCAGCGACGACGCGCGCGTCTGGGTCGTGTAACAATTCGCCGGCCGATTTACTGCGCGCTCGCACGCGGCGGTCGACAACGCACAACCAATCGGGCACCGCGGTGCCTGCCAGAAAGTAGGGGTTGTCGATGAACGTTCGTCCGTGGGCGAAATAATTCATGGTTCGCTTCAAGACGGAAGTAGAAGATCCGTCACTCGGATGCAGCCGGAATGGATTGTAAAACGTTTCGATGTACTTGAACACACTCAACCGCGCGTCCGCCGCTTGTTCTCGGCGCGCAGTTCGTCGAGCGTGGCGTGGTCGCCGGCTTGGTGTGGTCGCCGGCTTGGTGTGCCAGTTGCGCAGGCATTGCTCGCCGACGTTGACGGCATTGGCCCAGCGCTGGGCCGTGTCGGAGTTCAGGTCATCGAAGTTCGCACCATGCGCGAGTTCATCAACAAGCCTTCGATACGATGCCCGTTCCAGGTACGGCCCGCGTAGGTCGGCTTACCGTTGATATGAAAATCTTCGCCGACGATGCTGACGCTGGTCTGCTTCTCGCTGGTTTTCTTCTCGCTGGCCGCCGTGGATGATTCCGAACGCACTCGATCCTCGGCAGCCACGAAGTTAGCCATCGTTGACGCCAAGAGCGCAAGACAAGTCACCAGAATCAGTTTCAAGATCGAATTACCTATAAAGACCCGGCGAAGCACGTAGCAGTCCTATCATAACCCTTCTCCATCTGGAGAGGGAGCGAGGAATGCTTTAGTGAGGGCGTTGCCTGATGGATAACGTCAACTTGAGCACTTACCCCCGCAGGGTTGCATCGCATCGCCCAGGCATCGGGATCGGCGTCCCGGGATCGTCAACCTCTTCGCAACCAGCCAGCTAATTTCCTAAGTTCGGGAAAGCAGGCTAAATTGCCAGTCAGCCGAGAGAGATTTTTATAAAGCGCCTCTACAAAAATGTTGACGTTTTTGTAGAACCCAACTAAGATCCACTTAGTTCGGTAATTTTCCGTAAATTTTGTGAGGAATCTGCGATGTGCATCCGTGAGTTGTCCGGTTTTGTTTTTTTTCTGGCCGTTTTTTCTGGCCAAACAATTCAAGCAGCTGTTCTGTCGGTCAATGCCGCGGCTCCGGTGGGAGCTGAAATCAGCCATACCGGAACCGCCCTGGGTAACGGCGACATTGAGGATGAACAGGACTATATTGCCAGCGACCGAGCAGCGCAGGGGCAGTTCTTTACGACGCTGACCGACGCCGGGGTGACTGGCTACCTGCTCAATGCAGTCACTGTTCTGCAAAATGACGGCGCTGCCGATGTGTCCGGTTCGGCTGTCTATACGTTGCGCGTCACCGTGCCAGGCGCCTTGAATACCCTCGTGGTATTGGACACTGAAACGGCGACAGCCACTGCGGCTGGCAGTGGTACTAACTACTTGACGTTCACGTTCGATACGCCGGTGGAGCTATTACCAGGAACGGTGTATGGGTTCGATATCGGATTAAACAGCGGATATATCCCGATCGACGGTTCGGCGGTAGGAGACACGGCAGCTTACGGCGGCGGCAATGCTTATAACTCGGCCGACGACGGTGTCGGCGACTTAAATTATGGCAATGTTAATTTCGATCGCACGTTCTTTATCGACACCAGTCCGGTCGCCGTTCCCGAACCGTCGACGATCGCGTTGTTTGGATTGGGTCTGCTGAGCTTGACAGGAATCGTGTTGCGTCGCCGAATTTAGGTTTGGCATGGTCATAAGACTGCAGCTCGATATAGTTGTGGGCCAAGCAAACAGCTTAACGCCGCCGGGACCAGTGCTCCGGCGGCGTTTTATTGTTGGTAGCGGATTTCACAGGATGACCGCTTTAGAGCGTTCCTTACAAACCGCCTGGTAGGTCAAGCGTGCCGATGAACATCAGGTCGGCCACGGAGTGGCCTCCTTGCTGCAATCGCTAAAGTGGCTGCTAAAATCGCCGGCGTGGCACCGAAGGCTAACCGGCGTGATGCTTATAACCGTTTCGCCTGAAGTTTTCGTTCTTACAACTCCCACCGCCATTTTTACACCCACCGGTGCCAGCGGAACGGTGCCGGGCGGCTATTCCGGTCGTGCCGCAAAAAACATCCAGAATTCTCCCCCAGTTTTTTGACGGCCCCCATTTCGTGACCTATATTGAATTTGGCCCTCGGCTAGGACTGCCGCTAAGGGCCGACATGGATGGAAGTGCAGCGTTCTTACAGTACGAAAGAACGCTGCCAAACGCACAAGGCTCGACATTTGCTTCTTTAGCAATCTCGCCTGCAAGGACGTGATTGTCTGTAAGGTGCCGGTGTCGGGAGATCGCCCGGGTGCCTGCCAAGGTTGGCAATGAGTGACTGTTGCCCCGCCTTGTGCTACCCACCGCAGGATTCGATATGACTTATTCCGGGCCCTCTCGCGCTCGATTACTCGCAGCCGTGTGGCTGGGGCTTTTATGCTCCGCCGATGTGGCGCGTGCGCAAGTCCAAATCAAGCTGCCGACCGCGATTGCGTCGGAGCTCGAGACGGTGCTTTCGCAAGCTCGCGAGTTGGAAACGCAACGCCGCTGGGGCGAGGCGTTGAACCTCTACGAAGATTTCGCTCGCAAGAACCCTGGCCAGCCGATTGTCGACGAACGGTTGGATCTAGCCAAAATTCACTACGACCTGGGCCGACGTTACAGCGACAGCAGTTTTCGCAAAACAGTACGCACGCTATCCGAGAGCGAGGCGCTCGACCTGTACGGCCAAGTGATGAGCCGAATTTACACGCATTATGTGTCGCCGCCGAATTGGAAGAACATGGTCGAGCGCGGCACGCTGGATCTATCGGTGGCGCTGTACGAACCGCAATTCACCGAATTCAACTTGCCGAATGTCGAGAACGAACGGCTGGTCTCGTTTCGACGCCAGTTACAACAGTTGACGTCGACCGCAACCTGCCGCGATCGCAATGAAGCCAGAGACTTGGTCGCACGTGCGGCGCGGCTCGCGCAAGGTGAGTTGGGTATTTCGCCGACCGCCGTAGTGCTGGAATACGTGGCCGGAGCGATGGGCGGGCTCGACGAGTATTCGACTTTTCTCACGACGGGTCAGCTCGGCGATTTGTACTCTCAGATCGACGGAAACTTTGTCGGGCTAGGCGTCGAACTGAAAGCTCGCGACAACGCGCTGTTGATCGTCAACACGATTCCGGGCAGTCCGGCGGACAAGGCCGGCATCAAAAAGAACGACCGCGTGATTGGCGTGGCCGGCAAGACCACGAAGGATCTGACCACCGATCAGGCGGCTGATCTGCTGCAAGGCGAAGCGGGTACGTCGGTCGAGCTATTGATTCAGACCGGTAGCGCGGCCCCGCGGCGGATGGTTGTGCGTCGCGAGCATGT
>JAYTAU010000443.1:0-3657 GCA_043737375.1 Planctomycetia bacterium | reverse complement strand
TGGCCATCTCGTCCATCATTTTGCGGCTAGTCTGGCTGAACCAGTAGTTGTTTTTGAAGAAATCGCAATGGCCGTAAACATGGGCCATGACCATTTTTTGATCGCCCAGTGCGTTCGACGTCATCAAATACGCATAGCATGGGTTGTTGTTGATCACCAGCTCATAGATTTTGGAGAGCCCGTAATGGTAACTCTTACTGAGCTGCTCGTATTCCATACCGAAGCGCCAATGCGGATAGCGCGTGGGAAAACCACCGAAGGCCGCGACTTCGTTCAATTGGTCGCAATCGACCAGTTCGAACATGGTTGGGTAGAAATCGAGCCCGTAGCCGCGCGCATATTCCTCCATGCGACCTTGTACATCGGCCAAGTAATTGGGCAGCGAGTCGTAGCAATCGGTGGCCATGTTTTAGCCCTATTTGTTTTTGCCAGCTTCTTGTGCCTACGCTCTGCGTAGGCACACTGCGTTTTGCCGCTCCGCGGCTTTTAAATTTAGGTATCGTTATTTGGATCGTGCTACATCTCTAGTTTCTATTTCACGTCAGGACGCGGAGCGTCCGGTTGTGCGTTCCCACGCAGAGCGTGGGAACGAGATGTTTTACTTGCCCGTGCCCAAAAAAAGTTTGATCGATTCGTAAATGCCTTCTTTGTTTTCGATTTCAGACATCACAAGCTTCTCGTGCTTATCGCCAAAGGCGCTGCGCAGCGAGCGAATGTACTCGCCGCTGCCGTAGGGACTTTCGACCTGGCCGTAGCAAAACTGGTTTACGTGCGGCAAAATCTCGTCGCGCAGCAGACTGACGCTCTTGTCGTTGTCCTCGCCCCAGTTGTCGCCGTCGGAAAATTGGAAGCAGTAAAGGTTCCACTCGCTGGGCGGAAACTTTTTTTTGATTAAATCGACGCAGACTTTGTAAGCCGAGCTGATGCGCGTGCCGCCGCTTTCACGCGTACGATAGAAGGTCTCCTCGTCGACCTCGCGCGCCGCCGCGTCGTGAATGATGTAGCGCGTCTCGACGCCGTCGTACTGGCTCGATAGCCAAGTGTCGATCCAGAACGCCTCGATTCGTACGATCTGCTTTTGCTCGTCGGTCATCGAGCCCGAAACGTCCATCATGTAAATCACCGCCGCGTTGGCTTCGGGCTGATTGGTCACGTTCCAGGAGCGGTAACGTTTGTCTTCACGCACCGGGACCACGCGCGGGTTCCCCTTGCTGTAGGTGTTGGTTGATATTTGTCGGCGCAGGGCCTCCATGTAGGTGCGCTTGAAATGCCGCAACGATTCCGGCCCTGAGCGGCGAATGCTGGTGTAACGGGTTTTCTCTTCGGTGATGTTGGCGCGGCCCTTGGGTTGGATGCGCGGCAGCGCCAGTTCATCGGCCAGAATCGCGGCCAGCTCTTCGATCGAGACTTCGACTTCAAGCACATGCTTGCCGGGATCGCTGCCGGCCGAACCTTGACCGTCGCCCGGTTGGTCTCCTCCGCCGGCGATCGGCTGGCCATCTTCGCCCTCGCCCTGCCCCACGCCGCCCGAGCCGTTTTTGCCGTAACGAAAATGCGGCACATCAAGCTGTGGGATGGGGATGCTGACCAGGTCGCGCCCCTGGCGGCCGATCATTTCGCCGTGAGTAATGTACTTCTTCAGATTCTCGCGGATTTTCCCGCGCACGATCTGCTTGAAGCGGCGTTGATCTTGGTCAATTTTCAGTACCATGATGAATCCCCGAATTCGCTGCGCCGTTCCCACTCATTCCTATCATCTCGTGCCTACGCTCCGCGTAGGCACGCATTTTCCGCCGCTCCGCGGCATTTATGGGATCGAGCCGGAAGCGAACCACGCCCTCTCCGCTCGTTCCTCGCTGGCTCTCCCGGAGGGAGAGGGTTTCTTAAGTTATTGCGTGCTTTCTAGTTCTTCATGGACGCGGAACGTCCGACTGCGCGTCACCACGCAGAGCGTGGTAACGAGTGTAAAAGACGGAATGAATTCCGTTCTACGGATTCGGTTCTACTTCGCATCGCCGCGGGCAAAAATACTCGCCACATAATTCAATACATCGCTGGCGCTTTCGTCGTCGTAACCGTAATCACGAATGAGACGGCCTTTGACGACGTCAATCTTGGCTTGGGTGTCGGCGTCGATCACGTTCGAGACCAAACTGGTTAGTTTGATGGTGTCTTTTTGGTCTTCGAACAGTTTCAGTTCCAACGCGCGATACAACCGCTCGTTGGTTTTGTAATCGAAACTTTTGCCGTCGATCGACAGCGCGCCGATGTAGTTCATGATCTCTCGGCGAAAGTCGTCTTTGCGGCTATCCGGGATGTCGATCTTCTCTTCGATCGAACGCATCAGCCGTTCATCCGGCTCTTCGTACTGCCCGGTGAACTTGTTGCGAACTTTCTCGCGTTGCGTGTACGCTTTCACACTATCGATGTAATTGCCGCACAGCCGTTTGAGCGCGTCTTCATCGGCCGCGATCGCCCGTTGCACTTCGTTCTTGACAATGTTCGTGTACTCTTGCTTAACGACGCCCAACAGTTCGCGGTAATGGCTCTTGGTTTCTTCGTCGTTGATCAGGCTATGGTGCTTCAAACCCGATTCGAGTTCGTTGAGTACCATGAACGGGTTGATGCTCTTACTCTCGGGATGCGCGACCAGTGCGTTCGACAATTTGTCTTGCACATAGCGTGGCGAAATTCCATGCAGCCCTTCGGTCGTCGCTTGCTCGCGCAGTTCCTTGATGTTGTCCTCGGTAAAGCCCGGCAGCGTTTTGCCGTTGTACAGTTTCAGCTTTTGCAGCAGCGACAGGCTGGCGTTCTTCGGTGCTTCCAATCGCGTGAGAATTGCCCACATCGCGGCCATTTCGATCGTGTGCGGAGCAATGTGCTTGCCGCGGACCTTGGCGTTGTTGTAATCCTTTTCGTAAATGCGAATTTCATCCGCCAAAGTCGTGACATACGGCACGTCGATCTTGACCGTACGATCGCGCAGCGCTTCCATGAACTCGTTGTTCTGCAGCCGGCGATACTCCGGCTCGTTGGTGTGCCCCAGAATCACTTCGTCGATATCGGTCTGTGCGAATTTTTTCGGCTTGACCTTGTGTTCTTGGCTGGCACCCAGCAGGTCGTATAAAAACGCCACGTCGAGCTTGAGGACTTCGACAAACTCGATTAGTCCGCGATTGGCGACGTTGAATTCGCCATCGAAATTGAACGCGCGCGGATCGCTGTCGCTGCCGTATTCGGCGATTTTGCGATAATTGATGTCGCCGGTCAGTTCGGTCGAGTCCTGGTTTTTTTCGTCCTTCGGCTGAAACGTGCCGATGCCGACGCGATCTTTTTCGCTCAGCGTGATGCGCTTCACACGCACATCTTGTACGACGCGCGTCCAATCGCCTTCGTAACGTTTTAGTCTTTCCGCGTAAATGTAGCGGCACATCGGGCAAAGCTCGCCGCGAATTTTTACCTTGTAATCCTCAGGCCCTTGGTCTGCGTTGAGTTGCGTGGAAATCTCGGCACGAAAACGCTCGGGCACCAAGTGTAGCGGCTCTTCATGCATGGGGCACCAATGCATGGTGGCGCGATCTTCCAGATCGACCCAGCCCAACGTGTAGAGTGCGCCCGCTTCGCTTCGCGAATAACGTTCGAGCCCTTTTTTCAGCA
>JAYTAU010000442.1:0-1352 GCA_043737375.1 Planctomycetia bacterium | reverse complement strand
CTGAATCGCCCCGTTGGGGCTGAGGCGTGCCGACGTGACGTTGCGGTGCGACACTTTGACTATTCTCTTGACAAACGCGAATGCTAAAGGCGGCCGAGTTCGGTTCAACGGTCTGCTAACACAATTTCGCACCATCAAACCTACCCCAACCGCCGGCTTGATTTCAACTTCAATTAGAATGGAATTCACTTCGTTCATGGTAGCAGGGCGAACAAACCGACGGAAAGAACTCGGTTAGGCAGAAAAGACGGAATGAATTCCGTCCTACTACAAGTACTCTCGCCAGCCTCGCTCGTCGAGTAATTTCACCACTTTGCGAATCGACTCTTCATCTTGCTTGCGGGCCACGAGCGTCGCATCCGGCGTGTGAACCACGATGCAATCGGTCAGGCCGAGCGTGACAATCAAATGGTCATCGGTGCCGCGGACAATGGTGCCTTGCGTGTCGACGCCCAGATGCTTGGCCAGCACGGTATTGCCATGCTGGTCGTTGCCGTTCGTCCTGCCGGAAGCCAACCGCGCGATCGCCTGCCAACTGCCGACGTCGTCCCATTGAAAAGGAGCTTCGATCACCACCACGTCGCGCGCATGTTCCATCACCGCGTAGTCGATCGAGACTCCGCGAATCGCCGAAAACTCGCGCTCGAATATGCTCTGAAAATCGGGCCGGTCGAATGCCGAAGCGATTGTTTGCAGATGAGCGAACATCTCGGGCTGATGCGCGGCCAGCGCATCGAGAATCGTTCGCGCGCGCCAGACGAAGATGCCCGAGTTCCAGTAGAAGTTGCCGGCGTCTAAAAACTGTTGTGCGACACTGGCGGCCGGCTTCTCACGGAACCGCACGACGCGATAACTGGCGATGTTGTCGGTCGCGGAATTGGCGATCGGCGCGCCCCGTTCGATATAGCCAAAACTTTCGGCGGCATAAGTCGGACGAATCCCGAATGTAACGATTCGCGAGGGTTGCTCGTCGACCAGTGCCGCGGCGGCATGAATGGCGTGTTGAAAGGCGCTGTCCGTCGAGATGACATGATCGGATGGCATGACCGCCATCGTGGCATCAGGGTCGTGACGACTGACGTACAGCGCCGCCAACCCGATCGCCGGCGCGGTGTCGCGCTTGCAAGGCTCGCCCAAAATTGCCTCGCGGGGCAGGGCGGGCAGTTGCTTCGCAATCGCATCGACCAGCGCCGCGTTGGTGACGATCAACATTCGATCGTCAGAGACCAAGCCCGCGATCCGATCGACGGTGCTTTGCAGCATGGTACGATTGCCGGCCAGGGCAAGCAGTTGCTTGGGCCGCGCAGCGCGACTCTCAGGCCAGAAGCGGGTGCCGGATCCTCCGGCCATAA
>JAYTAU010000441.1:0-3673 GCA_043737375.1 Planctomycetia bacterium | reverse complement strand
GAATGACCGATAGCATGACGATGCCCAGTCCGAAAAACGTGCTCAACACGATCCCGATGGCGGCGTCTTCTTTGGTGCGGGTCCAGCGAATGATCATCGTCACCAATCCGATTCCCAACATTCCGCTGATGAATGCACCGATCAGCAGCGCCGAATAATCGCGCTCGCCGCCGACCAATATAAAAGCCAGGCAAAGCCCCGGTAGTGCGGCGTGAGACAACAAATCGCCCATCAGCGCGCGGCGACGCAGGACTGCAAAACTCCCGACGACGCCCGAGACCGATCCCAATAGCGCCGTGCCGACCAGAATGGTGACGATCAGCGAATTCAACGCACGGCCTCCCCACGACGAATCGCCTCGGCGGCTTCATCGAGGATGGTTAGACGACCGCCGTACGTGGTTTGAAGATTTTCAGTCGTGAACGTCGTGGCGGTCGGCCCGGCCGCGATCAAACGCATATTCAATAAGATGACGAAATCGAAATACTCCTTGACCGTTTGCAGCTCATGATGCACCACGAGTACCGTCTTGCCTCGGCTGCGCAAGGTTTGCAAGAGCACCACGATGGCTTGTTCGGTCGCGGCATCGACGCCGGAGAACGGTTCGTCCATGAAATAAATCTGCGCATCTTGTGCCAGCGCACGCGCCAAAAACACGCGTTGTTGCTGGCCGCCCGAGAGTTGCCGAATTTGTCGATCGGCAAAGCGTTCCATACCGACTTGTTCGAGGCATTGCTGGGCCAGTTTGCGATCGACCGCACCAGGTCGACGAAACCATCCCAGTCGGCCATAAGTGCCCATCAACACGACATCGAGTGCGGTGACGGGAAAATCCCAATCGACGGTCTCGCGCTGCGGGACGTACCCCACCATATGACGTTGTTGTTGGTAAGGCCGGCCGAAGATTTCGACTTTGCCGCTGGCCAACGGCATCAGTCCCAACACGGCTTTGATGAGCGTCGACTTGCCCGCACCGTTGGGGCCGACGATTCCGACCAAGTTTCCCTGCGGCACCACGAGGTCGATATCCCAGAGCACCGGCTTGCGGTGATAGGCGACGGTCATGTCGTGAATTTCGACGGGAGGCGACACGGGGGAAGTGGGAAGTGGGAATGGGGAATGGGGAATGGGGAATGGCGGCTCGAACAGACTACCGACTCAAGCCACTAACGGCTGTTTAGCGGCGCGGCCAATGGCCGGCATTCTCTATTACTTCAATGCCCCCACGATGGTCTTCAAATTATGCTCGACCATACCGACATAGTTCGCCTCGGGCGTGCCATCGTTCCCCATCGCGTCGGAAAAAAGCTCGCCCCCCAGTTTAACCTCGTGTCCTTGCCGTGCGCACTCGGTAATCAGATTTTGTACCGCTTGCGGAGGCACACTGCTTTCGACGAACACCGCTTTGATTTTGCGGGCGACCAACATTTTGATCAGCTTGTTGATCGAAGCGACATCGGCTTCGTCGGCCGTGCTGATGCCTTGCAGGCCGTGGACCTCGACATCATACGCTTTACCGAAGTACCCGAAGGCATCGTGCGCGGTGACCAGCACGCGCTGTGCTTTCGGAATGGTCGCCAACTGGTCGCGGCAATCCTGATCGAGTTGCCGTAGCCGCGCGACATAAGCAGCGGACAGCCTGCGATAGTCATCTTTGTGGGCCGGGTCGACTTCGCTCAAACGATCCGACACTTCCCCGGCACAGAGCGTCCAAAGTTGCACATCGAACCAAACGTGCGGATCCGGAGCGCCTTCGAACTCGGCCGGCGTCCGCAAACGGTCCTTGGAGTTTTTGACGATGCCCTCGCTCACGGCATACACGCGCTGCCGCTTGGCCATCCCTTCCAACGCATCGGTCAAGCGACCTTCCAAATGCAAGCCGTTGTAAAACACCACGTCGGCCGCCGACATGGCACGCTGATCTTCCATGTTGGCCTTAAACTGATGCGGATCAACGCTGGGGCCCATCAACGTGACGATTTTAACGTACTTTCCGCCGATGTTTTGCACCAGATCGGCCACCTGACCGGTCGTACAAACGACTTGAAGCGGTGAGCGAATCGGCTTGCTATTTGCGCCGGTCGCAGCATCGCCGTTCGTCGAACCCACTGATTTTCCACAGCCGGCCAGCGACAGGGAACTTAATAAGAAAAAAAATGCGGAAAGCGGACGAAGCCAAAGAGATGTCATAGATTTTTGGGCTAAAACGCAGGCGACTAGAATTTTGTGTACCCAGAATTAAATGTTTGATCACTCAAAATATATCGGCATCTGGACGTTTGGTCAAGAGGAAATTAGCATTCGGTCAGCTCACGGGTGCCTGGTCGATTCATGCAGCTTCTGACGTTTGTTCGTTCGAAACTAAAAATCGCGGCCCAGCGGAACTCAATCGGACGATGGCAGCGTAGACAATGGTCCAATCACGCCGGTGGCCGTTCCGCACCGTCAGTCCTAGACATAAGGTTACGAAAAAGTTGACCTGTTTCCTAAGCACCGATACGATAGACCGGTACGTTCTATCGAGTGGTGCAAGCTAGGGCAGTCGATCTCGCAATTGCTTGCGATCAAAACGTACAGAATCGGCTTTCGGTGCCACGGGTCTGGCGACCTTGGTTACAAACGCAGCGGCAGACGTCAGATGAGTTTGACCTATTTCAAGCGGTAAGTGTCATTGGGGACATCAGCGGTTTGTAAGTTATTTTGACGCTCGCTAGCTCTCGCTTGGCCGCGTTCGATCGGCCAGCACGACGGACCGTGACTGGTCGCGTCTGAATGTCAATTCTTTCAATCACGCTCATTAGAGCCTGCCTTGCGACGGAGAATTCAGCGTCGCGAATCCTGACCCTGAGGATACGCATGTAGTTGGCTAGCTTCTTGGCCTCTTCGGCAATCGCGGCTTCGCTGACAGCGGCGATCCGTGACTTCGCAGTCAGCTCTAAGCTTAACGCTGCTTGTCGCTCGCGGAGTGCCCGAATCTGCCGATACATGGCCGGCAGCATATCTTCCGGAGCATCCAGTAGGCGAGATTCGGCCTTCGCGATCTTGCTCTCGATTAGTTGCACTGCCGCTTTGTTTGTATCGCTAGACTTGGACTGCTCTCCACGCTGCTTGAGTAGATAGTCCGAAAATGACTGGCGACAGCGGCTAATTTGTGCGTCCGAAAGATACTGCGACTCGACGTTCGCCAAAACCTCTTCGAGGACTTCGTTTTCTGTAATCAGGTATCGACAATCGTCGCTCTGTCCGGTAGCTCGGTTCGCACTTTGACAGCGATAGCCGCGATGCCCGCCCTTTGAGTTCCTGCCCCCAAGGCGTTGCCCACAATGCCCGCAGCGAGCGATACCACTTAGCACGAAACTATTCGGCCGCGGCTTGCGGTTGTTAACGGACTTTTCGGTAATGATAAGTTGGACGTGTTCCCATAATTTTCCCGAGATGATGGCTTCGTGGGCATCCTCGACCACAACGCAATCCGAATCCTCTTGCGTGAACTTAACAGCACGTCGGTCAACGCGGGTGATGGCACCGGCAATTACCCGCGAGTGTTTTCCTGTTGGATTGCGACCATAAATGATTTTGCCGATATAGACTGGATTGCGAAGGACGTTCGAGAGCGTTGTGACGGTCCAAGCTTTTCCACGCGGCGAGTCGACACCACGGCGATTCAGACTGA
>JAYTAU010000440.1:0-9022 GCA_043737375.1 Planctomycetia bacterium | reverse complement strand
TTCAGGCTGTTTTGCATCGGTGTTTTCCGAAGCGCCGTTTTCCGAATCTACCGAGGCTTGAGAAACGACGGTGATATCCAATGGTTCGCTTTGATGCGCATACAATTCGCGTTGCAAATCGGTGGTCGTCTTCACTTCCACGTCGCCGACTTTGACGATTCGGTCGCCCGGTAAGAACGGTAGCAATACGTGATCGGCCGACGAAAACTTGTAGGCCGCCTGTTTACGGTGGAGTACGAGCTTCTGCGGTCCGACAACGCCGATCAATGGCACGCCCAGATCGTTCTTCGGAAGTAGTTTTAGTTGGACAGGCTCGGAAACTCCCTCGCGGCGAACGACGAAGTCGACCCCTTGCCGCAGGTCGCTCAGTGTGACCCGCGTACGCAGGTCGTCGAAGATGGGGTGCTTCAAATCGCCGATCTGAATCACCTCGTCGCCCGGTCGCATGCCGGCCTCCCAAGCGGGGCCGCCAGGCAAGGCTTCGGTGATGCGACAGGGAAGTTCCTTGACGCCCAGCGAGTAGGCTAGCGTCGCCATCAGAAACGCAAAGATGATATTCATGATCACGCCGGCCGAGATGATGGCCATTCGCTCGGGCACCGTCTGCGCCATGTAGCTGCGCGGGTCGTACGGCGCGTGAGGTTCGCTGGTCGGCTCGGGCGGCAAGTCGCCCGATGGCAACGGCTGCGCTTTGGCGCGCTGCATTTCTTCGGCCGCACGATAGGGGTTATCGTCTTGCCCGAGCATCTTCACGTATCCGCCCAAAGGCAAGATACCGATGCCGTATTCGGTCTCGCCCCACTGGTATTTGAAAAGCTTGATCCCAAAGATGTCGAAGCCGAGGTAGAACTTCTCGCACTTGACCCCGCAGGCCTTGGCGACCAAAAAATGTCCCAGTTCGTGGACGAAGATCACGAAACCCAAGCCGAGTGCGACTTGGATCACGGTGCCCCAGTTGTTGGGATCGAGCAGCCATCCCAGTGTGTCGAACAAACTGGCAAAAATCAGGTACATACCCAACGTAAAATCTCCTGGCGAGCCCAGCGGTCGAGTTCCAACAGGCGCTCGAGGCTAGGATTAGGTTCGTAATGATGATTCTCAATAATACGCCGACAAACCGGCACGATCTCGGAAAAAGCGAGCTCGCCTGCCAAAAATTGCCCGACCGCGGCTTCGTTCGCGGCATTTAATACCGCGCCTACAGTACCCCCCGCTCGCGCCGCTTCCAACCCCAACTGCAAAGCCCCGAAGCGTTCGAAGTCGGGGGGCTCGAATTCCAATTGCATACTTTGCGAGAAATCGAGCCGCTTGGCGATGCCCGGGCAACGTTGCGGATAGTAAAGCGCGTACTGAATTGGCAGCTTCATGTCCGGCGGGCTGAGTTGAGCAATCACCGCGCCGTCGACCCATTCGACCAGCGAATGGACGACCGATTGCGGATGTACCACGACGTCGATCTGGTCGGCACGCAAATCGAATAGCCAACGGGCCTCGATGATTTCCAATGCCTTGTTCATCATCGTGGCCGAATCGATGGTAATTTTTGGGCCCATCTGCCAATTTGGATGCCGCAAAGCCTCGTCGACGGTGACATGTCGCAGTTGCTGAGCCGTATGGCGACGGAATGGTCCGCCGCTGGCGGTCAAGATCACCCGCCGCACCTCGTCGCGCCCGCCGGATAGCAAGCATTGAAAGATCGCGCTATGTTCGCTATCGACCGGCAAAATGGTCGCGCCGCTCGCGGACGCTTTTTGCATGATCAACTGGCCCGCCATGACCAACGCCTCTTTGTTGGCCAGGGCGACGTTTAAGCCGGCCGCCACAGCCGCCCAGGTGCTGCGTAGCCCCGCGCTGCCGACGATCGCAGCCAGGACGGTGTCGATGGAATCGGTGTCGATGATGTCGGCATTGGATTGTTTTTGGTCTGTAGGGAACGTGCCTTCGTGCCGTTCCGGGCCTGCTTTGGCTCCCGGAACGCCACGGAGGGCGTTCCCTACAGAATCGGGTTTTAGGACGCCACGGAGGGCGTTCGGTACAGCCGACGATTTTCTTCCCTGCTCAATCACCGCTTCGAGCTGATCGGGCCCGACCAGCAGCTCGGTCCCGCTGGGCAATCGCGACCAATCTTGGCGTGCGGCCGAGGCGGGGTCGGTGATGATCAGCCAGCGCGGACGATGCGTAATTGACTGTTGCAGCGCCAGTTCGGTGTTTCCGTGAGCCGATAGCGCCACGGCCCGCAATTCGCCTCGCGATGCGGCTATCACCTGCAAGGCGCTAGTCCCGATACTGCCGGTCGAGCCAAACAGGGCGACGTTTTTGGCTCTATTCGACATGAAGCGCCGAACGGAAAGCACCACGGAGACACAGAGGCACGGAGCAAAAAATTATCGGAGTCCGTCCCACTTTTTAATTCTCTCCGCGCCTCCGTGCCTCCGTGGTTAATTGAAACAATAATGTTTGTGCTAACTTCATTCTAGATGAGCACTTCGGAAGCAACAACCCGACTTCACGCGCCGACCGGGCCGAGTCGCTGCCGGCATCTCGGCACGTTGTACGATCGCAAGACTCGGCATAGTATGGAAGGATCGCGAAGCTAAACCGCAAGCGCATGTCTGCGGGTCGGTATGTTTTCGTCTTCGAACGACAAGCCTCCTGCCTCACATTTCCGTCCTCTAGCCTCATACCTCCCGTATGGATAAGCCTGAACCAAAAAAGACCGACGCCAAAAAATCAGCCGATCGTAAAGCCGCCGGGTTTGGACCCAGCGCGCTCTGGTTGTTGGTGTTGATGGGCGTGGCGATTCTGGTGGTCGTTACTTACAGCGCTAGCAATGCGCATGTCGAAATCGACTGGAGCGATCTGATTGCGCTGGTCGAGCGCAGCGATGCGGCCGACCCCCACAAGACCTCGATCATCGTCGAACAGCCCGGCGGATCGAAGGTCGAATATTCCAAACTTCGCGAAGTCCGTATTGACGACTATCGCGTTACCGGCTCCGTCGAACGCCGCAAACTGGGCAAAATCGCCGAATCCGAAACGGTGAAGAATAGCCGCAACAGCGTTCCCGCAACCGACGATAGAACGGCCTCGAAGAGCGCGACCGACAAAGACGACACCAACACCGACGTCGCCGTACCGGCAGCCGCTCAACAAGACGCCATCACATCAGCCAAACAAGCACCCGTTTCGGCAGTCGGCGAAAAAACCGAGCCCGACCGCATCGCCTTCCGCACTAACAAAAACAACAACCCTCAAACCGAAGAAGCACTACGACTGATTCTGGAAAAGCATCATGTCGACATGTCGTACAGCGAAGGCCCGAGTGTCTGGAAGGGCTACATTCCGATGATCGTCGTCACGGCCCTGTTTGTGCTGGTCATCTTCATGATGATGCGGCGGCTCGGCGGGGCCGGTTCGCCGATGGCGTTCGGTCGCAGCCGCGGGAAAATGTACGCCCAAGAAGACCTCGGCATCACGTTCGAAGATGTCGCGGGTATCGACGAAGCTGTGGAAGAGCTTCGCGAAGTCGTCGAATTTCTCAAAACACCCGAGAAGTACCAGCTTCTGGGCGGTCGCATTCCCAAAGGCGTGTTGCTTGTCGGTCCGCCCGGCACCGGCAAAACGCTGCTTGCCAAGGCCATCGCGGGAGAAGCCGGTGTGCCGTTTTTTAGCCTCTCAGGCTCCGACTTCGTCGAGATGTTCGTCGGCGTCGGCGCGGCCCGCGTCCGCGACATGTTTCAGCAGGCCGAAGCCAAAGCCCCCAGTATCATCTTCATCGACGAGCTGGACGCCTTGGGCAAAACGCGCGGATCGAGCGTCGTCGGCGGACACGACGAACGCGAACAAACGCTCAACGCGTTATTGGTCGAGATGGACGGCTTCGACGGCAACAACGGCGTGATCGTGCTGGCGGCTAGCAATCGGCCCGAAACGCTCGACCCTGCGTTGTTGCGCCCCGGACGGTTCGACCGGCATGTGCTGGTCGATCGGCCCGACGTGCGCGGCCGCGAGGCGATTCTCAAAGTCCATGTGCAAAACGTCAAACTCGATAACAACGTCGTGCTGAAGGAAATCGCCAGCCTGACGAGCGGCTTCGTCGGGGCTGACTTGGCCAACTTGGTCAACGAGGCCGCGCTGTTGGGAGCGCGTAAAGGCAAAACGAGCGTCGGTATGCAAGAATTCAATGACGGTGTCGAACGCGTTACCGCCGGGCTCGAAAAGAAAAATCGCGTCATTCATATCGAAGAAAAGCAGCGCGTCGCCTATCACGAAAGCGGGCATGCGTTGTTGGCCTACTGCCTGCCGAATACCGACCCCGTCCACAAGGTCAGCATCATTCCGCGCGGGTTGGCTGCCCTGGGTTACACGATGCAGCGGCCCGAGGACGATCGCTATTTGATGACCCAAAGCGAGTTGGAAAGCCGCATCCAGGTGCTGCTGGCCGGCACCATTACCGAAGAAATTGTGTTCAATGATATTTCGACCGGAGCGCAAAACGACCTGGAACGCGCCAGCGAAATTGCTCGCAGCATGGTCATGGATTACGGTATGGGCCGGCTCGGTCGGGTGAATTACCGCGAGAGCGGTCGCTCGCCGTTTCTCACGGGCGGAGGCGGAGACATGGGCGCATCGCGCAGTTTCAGCGAACAAACCTGTCGCGAGATTGACGAAGAGGTCAAGCGCATTATCGACGTTTCGATCGAAAAAGTCCGCGATATTCTGGAATCGCGGCGAGCCTCGCTCGAACTGCTGGCCAAGCGGTTGCTGGAACGAGAGATCATCGACGCCAGCGAGCTGAAAGAGATCATGGACGAAACTTCGACCAGCCCGGCGATTGTACCGGGCACGGCAGAGCGCGGAGGAGCGAGCGGGCCGTCTGTAAAGCCGGTGCTGGCATCGCCTGAGCGTGTCGCGAGGACCGGGGATTGAGGACCGGGAATCGAAGAGCGAGAAAGCGAGTACTCACGCAAACGCTGGACGTTAGCCCCCTGTGCCGAAGAGCGATGGCTTGTAGGAAGCGTCGCTGACGCCGATCCAGACTTGTAGGAGGCGTCGCTGACGCCAATTGTTAGCTCTTTACGCACTGCCAATTTTCGACCCGGCTCGCACGTTCTTCAACGGCACGCGACCCCGGGTATGCCTCAATTTCGATGAATCGGCGAAGAAAGCTGGTAGGTTGTCTCGTAAATTGCTGACATCGCAATGGTTTAGGCAATATAAAAATCCTGGGAAGCGTACCTGCAATCAAAATCAATAGCAATCGTGGTATTTCTGAAATTCGGAATAATATTTGAAATATTCACAATTTTTGGTGTCGCAAAGAATGTTTATTTAGATTCGACTAACTAGTCTATGAACCGATGGGGATCGTCTGAATATGCCGGTTGGTAAGCTCTTACCGCTGGTTCTAATAATTTTTTCGCAGGCCCGGTTCGTCGGCACGCCAAGCACTACATCCAAACGGGGACAGGCATGAACTTTATTCACGATGTCGGAGACTCGCAGCCCATGAATGAAAACACCGTCAAGAAATCCAGCTCAATCAAGCGTCGCAATCGGCTCTGGTCCCGCAAGGCACTAGCAAGCCTGATCGCCGCGGCATGTTTTGCCGGGGCGACTCAGTTTGCTTCGGCTGCTACCTTCTCGTGGGATCCCCTCCAAACGCCCGTCACTCCCAGCGGCGGCCCAGGAAACTGGGATACTGCCAGTGCTTTCTGGTCGAATAACATTGGGGCCGGAAGTGTCGATAGCGTTTGGAACAACGCCGGTCTCGACACGGCAAACTTCGCCGGTGTACCTGGAACGGGTATTGTCACGCTGACTGCGCCGATTGTCGTCGGCGGCATTGATTTCGATATTGGGGGCTACACCTTAACCGGCGTTGTGGCCAATACGCTGACGCTTGGCAATCCTACGACGACCATCAACACCGATGCGGGTAGCAGCACGATTAGTGCCTTTATCGCCGGAGGTGCAGGCAATACTTTGAATGTGACGGGAGCCGGCATTCTCAATATCACGAATGCGGCCAATACTTTTACTGGTAATGTTGAAATCAATGGCGGCACGCTTCGCGTGGAAGGTAGCAACGGTGCCGGCGGCGATCCGCTTCGTCTCGGCCCCGGCGCGAAATCAATCACGCTCACCAATGGCGGCACGTACGTTTCGCATACAGCCAAGACGAACCCCACGGGGGTTACTAAGATATGGGTGATCGGAGCCGGCGGCGGCACGCTACAGGCCGATTCGGAAATCCAGTTCGACGACGCGTCGCAGTTTAGCGGCACCGGCGATCTCACCAAAACCGGCGCAGGGCTGCTGCAATTCAATCAACCTTTCGTCTACTCGGGCGCGAACGTCAACGTCAACGCCGGCACAATTCGTGTGACGAATGGGAGCGCGCTCGGGACCTCCGGAACAACGATCAACATCGGCGCCACCGGAATCTTTGATGTGCAAACCAACTTGAACGGCGGTACCAAGCCGGTGATCATCACCGGTGTCGGAGGCCAGTTGCTTGCCGTGGGCGGCACGGGCCAGGTCAACAATGGCGTAACATTTAACGCCAACGGCACCTTGGGCGGAGACGGCAACCTGACCGTCAACGCGCTCGATGGCGCCGGTGGTACGCGGACGATCACCAAGTCGGGCAACGGCTTTCTCACCGTCAATGGGGCCGGCACAAACTTTACCGGCACAACGACGGTGACCGCCACGGGCACGATCGCACTCAACAATAGCAACGCCTTTGGTGCCGCGGCTAATATTACGAACACTACCACCCCCTTCGGCGAAATTCTTCAGAGCGGCGCGGCTGCGGCCAACTACGCCTACACACTCCCCACGAATGGCGTACTTGCCGGCGATAGTGCGTTCTTGACCAGCCTTACGGCCGGTGGAAACCTAGTCAATGCGTTCCCCACCACGATCGCGCAAACAGCGGTTGGGGCAAACGCCGCAATCAACATCGCGAATCCCGGCACGTTGGCCAACGACGCATCTCGGTTCTTCGGCATTGCCGCAAATCTGACTGAGAGCGTGACGGTCGGCCTCGGTACTCCGTGGCAAGGCATTTCTAACGACCGGTTGGGACGCACGTGGGCTGACGGTACTATTACTGCGAACAGCACAATCCTCATGCGTGCGCCTGTGAACGGGCAAAACTTTACAGTCGGTAACGGCACCAATGCGGCGACCCTCGATATTGTTGCTGGCGCCAATGGTCGGCGCGACGCTTGGATTTCTGCCAACATCGTGGCCCTTAATGCCGGCTCCACTGCCGGACCCACGGCCGATTACTCCGGCTTGAATCGTTTCGTGGTCGCTAATGGTGCTTCGTTGCAATCGAACCAAGGGCATGCCTTCGGCGGTGTAGGCGGCTCTGCCAAACCGATCGTCGAGATTTTGGCCAGCGGAACGCTCGATCCTGGCAGCGGCGGCTCGGCAGGCCAGGGCTCCATCAATACGAACACTTACGTTCGCAATCGTGGCCGAATCCAGGTCAACGATGCCAATAACATGAATGGCACCGGCGTCATTAATGTCGATGCAGGCGGTATCGTCCACTTGTCGGGCAACGCTGGGTCGCTGGGAAGCCAAACCCTTGCAACGGCTTCCAATGGCGCAGTCTATCGGATGGAAATCAGCAATGTCGTCAACCTCAATACGAACATCAACCCGGCAGGTGTGTTCGTGGTCATGAACGCCGACCGCAGCCAGTCGGCTGGTATTTTGCTTGACAGCGGCCCGGTTGGCGGGGGTTTCGCTTCCGGCATGCTTACTAACGATGACGCTGCCCGCCAATTTACGACCTCGGGTGCAAGCTTTCTCCGGATTGGCGCGCGTGGCGGCAATATCTCCTCGGCGGTCGGTCAAGATTTTACCATCTCTCATCTAATTACTCCAAACCCAAGTAGCGGTGGCACCACCCTGACCTTCGGTAGCTACGTAACTCCCGATCCGCTCGATGCGAATCAGGTTCGTACGGGCACAGTGGTGTTAAACGCATTAAACAATACGACGTTTGGCACCAGCGGTGATTTCATCGCGAAGATGAACGTGCGGGCGGGTGCCGTGGTGCGAAACAACACCGCCGGATCAATCACCGGTCAGTTGGGGCTCGATGCCTCCCGCAATTATAGTTTCGGCGGCACCATTCGTTTGGTAAATGGCACGGGAGCTCAGAACAATGCGGTCATGGGCGACTTGTCGGCCTTCGGCGGCGGCGTGTTGCACCTTGATACGGATGCCACCACACCACAGAATATTCAAGTCACGCTTGGCGCGGTGGGTAGCGGAAACGGCACCATTACTCGCGCCGGCAACGCTTTCGCTCCGAACAACCGCGGCACATTGGGCCTTCAAACGGACGCGGCGGCCCGTATTATCGGCGGTGCCACCGACCAAGTGAAGTTTGCCAACGCTGCCGATGCCCCGGCTGAAATTTCGGTGATCGATGTTGGCGGCATATCGACTCAGCTCGACATGGTGGCCCCCTGGATTTTTGCCATGGGCGGCACGGCTGCCGCGACTAACGTGAATAGCTTTGTTAAGCACGATGCCGGCGACGTGACCACGGTCGGCTTGAAGCCGGTAGCCTACGTCGGCATGCCTGTCGGCGGCACGGGTACGGAGATTGTCAGCATCGCGGCAGCCACCGCACTTCCAGCGGGCACAACGACAATCGCCGCGCTTCGACAAAGCGGTGCAGTGACCGGCAACACGTTGCGAATCACTAGTGGTGGCATCCTAGGAAATGGCGTGGCCGCTTCGTTTACGAATACATCGGCCATTGAATTCGTGACAGGCAACGGAATTGCTAGCAATGCCGCTGATGCCGTGGAAGGTTTGATTCTCAACAACGCTAATCAAGTGTTAACATTCGATGGTCCTATTACGGCATTGGCAGGCCTTACGAAGAGCGGCCCGAACTCCGTTATTCTCAACAATGCCGCCAATAACTTTGGCAACGATGGCATTGTCGTCGATCAAGCCAACTTGCGGGCCGGCTCGCTCGATGGCT
>JAYTAU010000439.1:0-1353 GCA_043737375.1 Planctomycetia bacterium | reverse complement strand
GGGAATCGAACGCTCGTTAAGCCGCATCGGCGGGCGAGAGCAATGGCGCGTCGTTTCGGTCAAAGGGATTTGACGCTCATCTAAAACGGAACTCATTCCGTTTTACGCTATGCCGTAAAACTTGGCCGCGTTGTCGTGAAACAAGTTCCGCTGCTCGACCAGCGGCCGACGACGAACAACCGCTTGCAAAGTCTCCACCCACTCGCGCAGCGTGGCAGTCTTGGTACAAACCGGCCAGTCGCCGGCGAACATCACCCGATCGGTTCCAAATGCGTCGATGACGTGATCGACGACGACCGCCACGTCGACGCTCTTCAATTCAGTTACCTTGGAGTTGGCGATAAAGCCCGAAACTTTGCAGACGACGTTTTTGCGTTGTGCCAAGCGCTCGATTCCGCGCTGCCATTCTTCAAGTTGTTCAGGCGTGAACTTCAAATTGGGATTGCCGCAATGGTCGAGAATGAACCGCGTCTCGGGAGCCGCATCGACCAAGGCGATCGCGCGCGACAACTCGGTGGCTTGAACCAGAATATCAAAGCTCAGTTTCTCGCGACCTAGTAATTGCACGCCGGCGACAAACTTCTCGTCCAGTTCGAATTTGTCGCCCTGGGTTTCGCCGCGCAACGGTGCGCGAATTCCCTTGAGAAAACCTGTCGATTTGAGTTTATCGATATATGGTGCGAAGCCTGCAACCTCGGGCTGTCCTCCTAATACCGCGCCCGCAATGCGATTTTTTGGATCTTTGCAAAGTGCCAACACATAGTCGGCCTCGGCCTGTTGTTGATCGACGGCCACGGCCACTTCCATGTAGATCGTCTTGACGATGTTCAGCCCCTGGGCCGCGTGCTGGTAGTCGGACAGTAAAAAGTTCTTTCGCAACGGGTGCCCCTCGCCAATCCAGGCGAGCGTGAACCGATCGAGATCCCACAGGTGTTGATGCGTGTCGATGATCGGCATCGGCTCAGGCGCGGCCGCCGGCGCGATCGCGGCAGGCAGCAAGCAGGCCATCGTGACCGCCGCTGACGCACCCAAAAAATCGCGGCGCGAGATTGCCATTGCACAATTGGTTGACGGTTTGTGTGCGTTGATCGGATTCTGAGGATCCATGATTCAGCTCGCGGGGCCAAATTTTGACTGGTTCGATGCGTTCAATCATACTCGAAACTGAATCGGCGACTGGTATCAGTACGAAATTGCCCTATGTCGAAGCACCAACGTTGTGATTGAGTCATTGCCCTAGCACCGAAGGTGCGATTCAGCCATAGCCCAGGGCAACGCCCTGGGTCAATGATTCATTGTTATTACTGAAGCCCTGAAGGGGCGATTCAATCCGTGTTGGACAGACATCCAAGA
>JAYTAU010000438.1:0-3677 GCA_043737375.1 Planctomycetia bacterium | reverse complement strand
TGCCGAATCGAAACCCCGCTCCTGCCGACAACGCAATACCGGGCGAAGGTGCCGCGCCCGGTACCGACCCCGTGTTCGAGGTCGGTGCCGAAGGGGTGTTCGACCCCAAGACCGCAGCGCAACTGGTTGCCGACGGCGTTGCCGAACCCGTGAAAGACGACCAAGGAAAAGCCGTTCGTATTTTTGTCCGCCCGTTGAACGAATACCCCACTGCGATGCGCGCCATTCGTATGCAGATTGCCGAAAGTCGCATCAAGATCGCCGAAATCATCGCTCAGATCGCCACGATCGAGGCGTCGCATAAATTGGTCACGCAGGATATCGAAACCCGCAAAGCCGAGGCGGCACGTCTAGAAGCTGACTTGGCGCGATTTCAAGCCGATGCGAAACATGCCGAGACGCATGCCCGCGCGGTGGGGAAACGTCTGACCGAAACGCTGGCCCAGGTGGCTCAAACTCGGCAACAAATCGTGACTCGAACGGCCGAACTGCACGAGCTGCAACTGAAGGCGGCCGAAGAGATCAATCGCCGCGCTCCGGTCGAAGTCAGCGCCGCCGGCAGCGGCGAGTGAGGCAAAATTTAAGCCTTCTTAGCAGCTCTAACTTTACCGGATCAAGCCGAAAGTGAAGCACGCCCTCACCGACGCGTTCCTCGCTGCCTCTCGCAGAAGGAGAGGGGTTATGTTAGGGCTTCTTGATCAGCGCGCAACTGGCTTACTTCTTTGCTTCAGCAGCAGCGTCACCTGCGGTCGTTGATCTATAATCCGCGCAATCTGCGCAGGACTGTCTCAAATTAATGTATAACGACTGGCGACGAAAGTCGAACTTCGAATGTCGTATTCCAACTATTACGCGGATGAGCTTTACCGCAAGCGCGGCTCGATGAACGAATGAACGTCGTCCCACTTCGACTGTTCATTCCCCATTCCGACTTCCCCATTTTCCCCATGCACGCCCACGATCTTGCCGTCAAATCGCTCGGTGCCTGCCGGATCGATTCGCCGCTGGCGGCGCTGCTCGATTCGCGCGCAAAAACCATTGCCAACGTCCACGAGACTGACCGAGTGCTGTTCGACGACACGGTGTCGGCAGCCTGTGCGCGCGACGTGGCGATGCCCGATTTGCCGGGGTTCGAACCGGCCGGCCCACGCCGCAAAATTTTCTTCGATCCCAAAAAAGTTCGTGCGGGCATCGTCACCTGCGGCGGACTCTGCCCCGGCTTCAACGATGTGATTCGCGCGCTGGTGATGGAGCTGCACTTTCGCTACGGCACGACCAAGATCCACGGCTTTCGCAACGGCTATCAGGGCTTTATCGCCAAGCACGGACGCGATGTCGTCGATCTCACGCCCGGCATGGTCAGCAACATTCACGAACATGGCGGGACATTTCTGGGCACCTCGCGCGGTGTGCAAGATACGACCGAGATCGTCGATTGCCTCGAACGCATGAGCATCAACATGCTGTTCGTGATCGGCGGCGACGGCAGCATGCGCGGGGCCGCCGAGATCGGTCGCGTGATCGCCGAGCGCGACTCCAAAATCGCCGTCGTCGGAGTTCCCAAGACGATCGACAACGACATCATGTTCATCGATCAAAGCTTTGGATTTCAGACCGCATTCTCCGTCGCGGCTCAGTCGATTCGCGCCGCGCATATCGAAGCCAAAGCCGCACCCAACGGAATCGGACTGGTCAAGCTGATGGGCCGGCACTCCGGATTCATCGCCTGCTATGCATCGCTGGCGATGAACGATGCCAACTTCGTGCTGATTCCGGAAGTGGCGTTCAAGCTCGACGGGCAAAATGGTTTATTGAATCAGGTCCACGATCGGTTGCACAAGCGCGGTCATGCGGTGATCGTGGTCGCCGAAGGGGCCGGACAGGACCTAATGCAGTCGCCCGACCAGGCGGGTTCGACAGCAAATTGCGATGCATCGGGTAACGCCAAGCTGGGCGACATCGGCGTGTTCTTGCGCACACAAATTACCGATCATCTTGCCAAGCTCGGCGAAGAAGCCAACATCAAATACATCGACCCCAGCTATATGATCCGCAGTGTGGCGGCGAACCCGTACGACAGCGTGTATTGCTTGCGGCTGGCCCATAACGCGGTGCATGCGGCCATGTGCGGGCGGACCGAAATGGTCATCGGCCGCTGGCATGGCCGGTTTGTGCATATTCCGATTTCGCTGGCCATCGGCGGACGCAACACGGTCGACCCGAACGGCGATTTGTGGATGAGCGTGCTGGAGAGTACGGGCCAGCCGGCAGTGATGGAATAAGTGCTTCGGAGCCCCGGCGTCCTCGCCGGGGGAACTTTGGGGAATGGGGAATGAACAGTCAAAGTGGGACGACGTTCGTTAGTTCCTCGAACCGCGCTGGCGGTTTAGCTTGCCCCGTCTGCGCTCGAAATCAGGCCGGCATTCGTGATACAATGTGCATCGCAATCGAATGACAATACCGTCGGTTAGCTGCCGATGTTGATTTTCGTCCTCTCGCTCTGGGGACATTTTGCGATTCGCCCCGCCCATTTTTGCTGACCGGAAACGATTTCGACGTCGCT
This sequence comes from Planctomycetia bacterium, assembly GCA_043737375.1. Taxonomy (GTDB): domain Bacteria; phylum Planctomycetota; class Planctomycetia; order Pirellulales; family JALHPA01; genus JAWXCH01. The sequence continues at coordinate 1,114 of JAYTAU010000438.1, read as the reverse complement.
TTGACAAGTTATGCGCAATAATTCGACCCTCCTGATGTTTCATCGAAGCCATAAGCCGTTTTGTGGTAGTCGGTAGCAAAGATCTCGATCTTCGGTTCGGTCGGGATTATTGCGCATTTTTCGTGATTTTGCACATATTGCGGAATAACTCGCGCGCACCCACTGCGAGCCGCTTTAAACCGATCGCGAAAACACGAAAGAGCGAAACGGCGAAAGCTGTCAGCATAGCGAAACATGAATTCCGTTCGTGTTTTCGCACTTTCGGCTTATCGTGATCTGTCGTACTCCCAATAAGCATTTGCGGCTTGCCCGCAAAGCCAACTTCGTAAATAATCAAAGTGATGATTTTTCTTGGGGCATACGGTGAAATGAGCTCCGATTCAAACCCTCACCACTCGATAACTCGTTGCCGCTCCCAATGGGAGAGGGATTTCGTATGCAGTTCTGAGTCATTCCCTCATCAGGCCTTAATCATTCCGTTTTCGGGCTTAGTCATTCGGCGGCTCGCCTTTACAATCGCCGTTTAACTTTCCCGCCCACTTGTGCCCGGCCTTGCCGCCCCACTTCGATTTATGGCCGAACCCAAAAAGCTGACTCCCGTCGAGACGTTCAAAATTCAAAGCCAGTACCTGCGCGGAGCGATCCCCGAGGAACTGACCGACGGCAACAACTTCTTCGGCAAGAGCAGCATCCAACTGCTCAAGCACCACGGCACGTATCAGCAAGACAATCGCGAAGAACGCACCGCGCGCGAAGGGTTGAAAAGCCTGAAAAACTTTTCGTTCATGGTCCGTTCGCGGATCCCCGGCGGCAAACTGACCAGCGAGCAATTGCTTTCCGAAATCGACCTCGGCGATGAGCTAGGCACCAGCACGCTGCGGATCACCAGCCGGCAGGGCTTGCAACTGCATGGCATCCCCAAACACGAACTGAAAGAGACGATTCGCCGCATCAACGAAATCAAACTCTCGACCCTCGCGGCCTGCGGCGATGTGCAGCGCAACTTCATGTGTTGCCCCGCGCCGCGGCATGGCGACCCGATCTACAAGGAGATGCAAGACCTGGCCGATACGCTGGCCATGCACTTTGCCCCGCGGACGAAATCGTACTATGA
>JAYTAU010000437.1:0-1354 GCA_043737375.1 Planctomycetia bacterium | reverse complement strand
GCCCGATGCTCGGCAAGCCCTGGCGGCCCATCCTGAGCTGGCGCATCGCAAGAGTGTCGTGCTGGACCTTGCGTACGAAGAGTATTGCCAGCGCGAAGAAGCCGGCGAACAACTCGATATCGATCAGTTCTGCGATCACTTTCCAGACTATCGTACGTCGGTGCGACGTCGTCTCGAAGTGCATCGGTTTGTTCAGAGTGACTGCCCGAAAGACCGGATCAAGGTTCGCTGGCCGCGGCTTGGAGAGACCTTTTGCGGATTCGTGTTGCGCGAGAACATCGGCAAGGGTGCGATTGGAAGAGTATACCTGGCGAGTGAACCTTCGCTGGGTAATCGAACCGTGGTCCTAAAAATATCGCGCGAAGGGGGAACCGAAGCGCAACTGTTAGGCCAACTCAATCATCGTCATGTGGTGCCGGTCCACTCGGTCCGTGAGGATGAGGCGACGAGCCTGACAACCGTCTGCATGCCGTTTTTAGGGTTGGCGACTTTCGAAGATGTCATGGATGAGATCACTTCGATTGGTCCTGCCGCGGTGCGGGGCACGGTGCTGTCGGCCACGTTGCGTCGGCTGAATCGTCGAACCGATCCGGCCGACAAATCGCTTGAATTTTTAGATCGCATGCAGTGGATCGATGCGGTACTCCATCAGTTGTCCGACGTTGCCGATGCCCTGGCATATTTGCATGAGAAGCAGATTTGCCATCGCGACCTAAAGCCTTCGAACATCTTGTTGGCGGACGACGGTCGCGCCATGTTATTGGATTTTAATCTTTCAGCCGAACTATCGTCGCAAGCGCGCCGGCTCGGCGGCACGCTGCCTTACATGGCTCCCGAACATGTGGATGCCATGCTGGGCGAAGTCGACAAAACCCCTGATAACCGTTCAGACATTTACGCCTTAGGCGTTATCTTCTATCAACTTCTCACAGGCTTGCTGCCGTTTGGAAATCTTCCCAAAGACGTGCCGATCGATCGGGCTGGAAAGAATTTACTCGAGCAGCAGCGCGCCGGTTGCGATCTGGCGCCGTTACTTCGAATTCGTTCGGGTAAGCCCATCGCGGCAATCGTAAAACGTTGCCTCGAATTCGATCCCGAGCAACGCTTTCAAACGGCCGCCGAGTTCGCCAAGGCGTTACGACGATGTTTGCGCCCGATGCCCAGGCTTAAGCGTTGGGCTCGGCGACGACCAATTGTCGCGACCGGTGCGATTTTACTGATGACGGTAGCGATCATCGCCCTGACACTGATCGCGGTCACACATCGCCCCCGATATTATCGTCTATACGAACAAGGGGTGGCTGCAATGCAAGCAGCGGATTATGAAACAGCCACGATCCACTTGGAAGAATCG
>JAYTAU010000436.1:0-3691 GCA_043737375.1 Planctomycetia bacterium | reverse complement strand
TTCATTTTAGTGTCGGCCACCCTTGCGACCGATTTCGGCCATATGCTCCCGATTTTTACTGACCGTCTCGCCACCCTTGCGACCCGCTTGGCGAGCTTCTTCAGGGGTGAAACGATGCGCCGTTCCTTTTTCATGAGCGGCCTTTCCACCCTTACTGGCAATCTCACGTTGTTTTTCTAAGTCCATTGCGGCAAATCCGCGTTTTCCGTCGGCCATGATTAATCCTCCGTAATAAGGCGCGTGGCAATTTTCGGATGAGAACAAAGTTGTCTGCGTAATATTGCAAAGCAATGACCGCGCCTTGAAACGATGATTACGAAAATTCCGGCCCGGAATGTGGTTTAATTTCCAAAAGTTATAAAATTAAGAAATTGACCTTGGCAAAACGTGGTTTATGTGTGGATTGCCACATCTTAGGCCGACTGCGCTCGGCGAGCTGAAACGTCTCAATGCAACAAGAGAGTGATCGACTGCTTGTCCGATAACCAGCCTGGACGGTCGAAAACCTACCCCGTAGCAACCGAATGGCTGGGTTCGTTGATAGAACTAACGATCCCGTTTTAGCCGATGCAATAGCCGCAACATTTGCGCCTGCGGCGAATACGTCTCGAAATGCGTCAGCCGAGCACTAAGTGCTATGCGAGTTTGCCAATGCCGTTTGCATTCGGCCGAACCGGGACCCAAATCAAGAATTTGATCGCCGCGCCGGCAACCATCTTCGATCACCATACGCTGCAAGACGGTGCCGGCTCCTTCGGAGGCAACAGCCGGATCGAACCCGATTCGCAAGCCATACACATATCCGCGGTAATGGTAATTGTAGGCAAACGCGATCGGCTGCTGGTTGAGCAGCAATAGGTTGAGATCTAGCGCGCCAAATTCTGCCGCCGCGGCGTGCGCATCGCAAAGATAAGCTCGTACCGTATCGTGCGACAATGTGGTGCCCGTGGCTGACGAACCCTGCCAGCTTTGCGCGGCGATTCGTTCACAGGCTTCGTACAAATCCCAACGCGGATCACGGTCTCCAGCTCGGGTTCCCAGCGGACGATAGCGAACATGGGTCAGTTCGCCGCGCTCGCTCAATCGTCGTTCGCAGCGACGCACATTGCTGCGCCAATGCGATTTACGCCCGGCCCAATATTTTTCCCAGCCCTCACGCATTTCGATCTGAACGCTAGGGCACCAAGCGGTCGTCGAGTAACGATAGCCGGCGTTCGACAGTGCATCCGCTGTCATACCGCTATCTGCTTGCATATCGATCCAGCGTAAATCCAAAAGTTGCCAATCACGCGGGGTTTGTCGCACGTGGGCGAGAGCGCGCGTCATCACGCGTCGAGCGTCTCGACCAATGGGCGCATAAAAACTTCCCCAGCTATGCAGTGGATACGTCAACACGCGCAATGGACCGACCCAGGTCGGCTCTCGGCGGACAACCAACGGAACAATGCCCACCAGTTCGTCCGAATCATAAATCAAGATGGCACGCAAGCGCTGCTGATAGACATTGCGGCCATTTGCGGATCGTTCGAATTCGTAATGTTTCCAGTATGTTTCAAACCAGCGATACGACAAAAAGTAAGAAGCATCCGGGGTGACGGCGAGCAAGCGATCCCAGTCGGATTCGTAAGCCGAGAGCTCATTCAAGGAGTTTATTTCGACCGCGCTGAGTAATTGGACGTTATTTGTTTCGCCTGCGTCGAAGTCGGACGCCCCACTCGGCGAAGAGATACTCGACGCTGACAATTCTCTAACGATGGAGGTCATGTGCGCCGGGACGATTAATATTCAAGAGGTGATGATGAATTGCAAGCGGCGGCCCCATCCGAAGCGCGATGCGGCCGCGACGAAGCAAGCGAGTAGCGCGCTGACGCTACTGACGCTTCGGGTTAAAGTTTCGCTCCTACGCAAATCTAGCTTTTCTCCGCGATCAAACTTGTATTTGTCCACAATTTACGACTTGGCGTGTTGCCAAATCGCAACCTACACTTGTCGGGCAGAAGTCCGCCGTCGCATGCTCTATTAATTTCTTGAGACCTGCAATGACTGCTCCAGCGCGCTCGATCGTCAGCCCCTGCCAAATACTGGCCACGCTACGACGGTACTACTTATTGTGGACCATTCCGACGGTCGTCGTGACAATGTTGGCCGTAGTCTATGCGGTGGTGCGACCGATTGCTTGGAAAGCTTCTCAAGCACTGATCGTTCGCGACGAAGCCAACGGCAACGGGCCCGTTCGAATCGGCCGTTTCGATAGCAGCGATGCCATGAAGGCTGCCCAAGAGACGCTGGTGCAAATGTCGCGCAATCCGTCGGTCGTGTCGGCAGCCATGCGCGAAGTCGGCCCGCCGGCCAACATCATCAACGTCGATATTTGGCCGAGCCGCGACGACATCGAAACAGTGCAAGGAACCATCGGTGTCGGGCCTCCCAAAGGAGGCGAGTTCGGTCGCAACGAAGTTATTTATTTGTCGGTCGAAGGCCCGACTCGGCAACGGGCTATCGACCTGACCAATGCCGTTTGCAATCAGCTTGAGTTGCGCATGCAAGAACTTCGCCGCGATAAAGCGCAAAGCCTGATCCTCGAACTCAATAAGGCCACACTCATCGCTCATGAAGAACTCGACGCCGCTACGCGACGACTGGAAAAGGTCGAGCGCGGAGTCGGTCGCGACCTGGATGAATTGCGCACGCTGAGCGAAACCGGCGCGGGTGGCAGTAATCTACGATCGTCGATCAATCAACTCCGCGACGAAATTCGCCGCGTGCAATTGACGCTCGACAGCAACAGCGAACAACTCAAATTACTGTCGGCCGCGCGACAAGATTCCAATCGATTGCTGGCAGCGCCCCAACGCTTGTTCGAAACGCAGCCCGCATTGCGACGGTTGAAAGACGGTCTGGTCGATGCGCAGCTCAAGACCGCCACGCTGGAAGGTCGCATGAACGCCGAACACCCGGATGTCAAGGCGGCTCGTGCCGGCGAGGCCGAAATTCGCCGGCAGCTCAACAACGAAGTCGAACTGGTCCGCAACAACTTGGACGCCGATCTGAAAGTCAGCGCAGCGCAACTTGCCTCGCTCAACAAACAGCTTACCGAAACCGAGACTCGGCTCAACAACGTCGCGGTGTTGCGGGCCGAATATGTCAATCTACTAGCTGAAGTCAAACAACGCGGCGACAATCTGGCCAAAGCCGACAAAGATCTCAGCGACGCGCGCGCCAACCAGGCAGCAGCACAGTCGGCCAGCTTGATTACTCGCCTCGATCAACCCGATCCCGGCAATTGGCCGGTCGGACCCGGCAAAACAATGATTGTAGCCGGGGGCATGGTGGGCGGTCTGATACTGGGGCTAGGATTAGTTTTTCTGATTGCTCCGTTAGGCAATCTGTGCGGACGACGATGGAGCGATTATCTGGGCCGCGGACGACGTGTGTCCGATCGGGTTGCCAACGGATCGAGCGATCAGACCAAGGGCTTCGGTCGTCGCGGCAACGATCCTGCTCCGATGGAAGTTGCCACCGCGACGGTACAAACGAATCGACGCGCCGACGACCGCAAAAATCGGATTGGAGAAATCGCAAATCAAATGTCGGCGATGACCGCGTTGGAATCACCGGTTGTTATGTCAAGTCCCCAGTCAAACCTAAATTCAAGTTCCGCTGCACCCTTGGCTTCACCAACTACGGTTGC
>JAYTAU010000435.1:0-3695 GCA_043737375.1 Planctomycetia bacterium | reverse complement strand
CAAATGAAAGCCGCCGTCGACATTGAACCGCTCGCCCGTGCTGAACGGAAAATAATCGCAGACAATCGCGCTCACCGCGCGGGCCACATCGCTGGGTTGTCCCCAGCGTCGGATCGGGCTCATTCCATTGGCAATCAATTGATCATACTTCGCTTGCACCGGGGCGGTCATGTCGCTGGCAATCACGCCGGGGCAAATCTCGAACACACCGATTCGCTCTTCCGCCAGGCGATCGGCAAATAGCCAGGTCATCATCTGCATGGCCGACTTCGTCAAGCAATAGTCGCCGCGATTGGTCGAGACCGCATAGGCCGAAATCGAAGAGATGTTGATGATTTTGCCTTGCGAAATCGTGCCGTTGCGAATCAGCTCGATCATCGACTTCGCAGCCAATTGCGACAGAAAGAACGGCCCTTTCAGGTTCACGGCGAAGACTTCGTCCCAGTTTTCCTCAGTAGCTTCAAGCAAATCCTTACGGCCTGGCGACGTGATGCCGGCGTTGTTGATTAGCAGATCGATGCGGCCAAAATGCTCCAATGTCGCAGCCACCAATCGCTGCCGATCGTCGGCAATGGCTACGTTGCATTGCACCGCGATGGCCTGAGAGCCGGCAGCCGCAATTTCGGTAGCGACTTCCTCGGCCTGCTGTCGGCTGTTGGCATAGTTGACGACGACGGCGTAGCCGAGCCGCGCCAACTCCAGACAGATCGCGCGGCCGATTCCGCGTGAACCGCCAGTGACGATGGCAACAGGTTGGCTATTCATGGATTTTCAAAGAAAGTTGGCTGGAGGCCGGGTTTGCCCAGTCTGCGTAAATTCAATAAATCGGGTTGCTTAAAAAGACTTTGTCGATTCGGAAAAAAGTCGCCAAAACCAAAGTTGCATTCTAGTGGCAGCACGGCTAAGCTGGCACAATAGGGCATCGCTTTAGTTTAGCGTAGGAAATGGATTTCCACTTTTTTGCATTGGAGGCATTCGGCCATGTTGGTCCTTTCTCGAAAAGTCGGCGAGCAAATCGTCATTGGCGAGTCGATCGTCGTGACGGTCGTTCGCGTCAACGCCCAAGAGGTGCGACTCGGAGTCGAAGCCCCCGCGCATGTACCGATCTTGCGCAACGAACTGTGCGAAACGGAGCTTTGCACCGCACCATCGGGTAGCCAAGGTCGCCAGACCTTGGGCTGAGTACACGATCTGTAGCCAAGGTTGCTAGACCTTGAGCTGTCTGTCTTTGGTCATCGCTAATATTCAAGCTCGCCCAATCTATGGCGAGATTGGCTACATCCTTAGTGAAATTGGCTACGGCTCGTCTGGGACTGCTGTCCATTTGCGTTCATTCGCGGCTAACTTCTGATTTCTCCTTTTCGTGTCTTTCGATTGTTTCGTGGTTTTCTAACTCCTTGGTTATTGGTCGCGTTTAGCCGTGCGAGTCGTCCCCTCAGTTCTGCGTAAATCCAAGTCGCGGCGTCGTGCTGCTTCGTCCAGCCCGCCATGCTCGGCGATGTATTTCTGAAGTCGCGAAATTTTGGCCGCCGCATCCGGCTCGGTCGTCGTCGGCTCGCCAGGTGCCGCGCCCCACGGAATCGCCGTGCCGCTTTTTGTGACTAGTTCGAAGTACGGCGCGATCGACGAGAGGGTTGCGGGGATTCCATTGCCGTTGGCGGTCGGGGCGGCCGGAGGGTTCGTGTTGGCCATGACCGGATTGACCCAGCGAATGCTCTGCAACTGCAGCTCTTTCCAAACCGGAGTGCAGGCGATCGCTATTTGCGCCGCGCCAAGCACCGCCTGATCGCCCCATGCCGTACCGACCGGCCCGAGCGGTTGCGAGCCGATGCCGACGATTCGCGGATAGTCGCGCGCTTCAAGCGGCGTAAAATCCGCACTGGGCAACAGCGTCGCCTCGGCATCGATCGGAAACAGTCCGCCCGGCACTTCGATCATGGCGACCGGCCGGCGATAGACTAAGTCGATCTCGATGTGCGCCGGATAGCGTGTGCCATACCTCGTTTGGTCGACTCGCGCCACCCACGGATGAAACGCGAACGCCTTGGCAACTTTTTCCAACAAGTCTTCATCGACAATTGATAGCGGCGGATCAAGACTGCCGTCGCGCAGCGATTGGGCTTTGATGTCGGCACGGATCCAAGCCGGCAGCGGCGTAATTTCGATCTCGCTCAGTTCGACTTGGTAATCGGCATGCAAGAAAATCTCGTTGCTCATCCGCTGCCAGATAATTCGCGCGCCGACGATCGTCACGGCGATCAGCGCGATGCCGCCGAGTAAAGTTCGACGATGTCGTAGTAAACGATACGCATTGAGTACGATCGCGAATACGGATCGCAGTAGTCGGCGCTCTTTTTTCTTAGGCTCTTTTTTGGGGGTACTCACTTCGGCCTCCTTGCCGCATGAACAATCCGTGTCGCCACAACATTTGCAGATATTGCCGCGAATGGATGCGAATGGACGCAAATCGGAAATCGAACTTAAACACCCCACGCTGGGCTCTCGTCAGAACAGAATACCTTCGAATCAAACCGCGACGATTGGGGTCAGACGCAAACATCACAATCTATTCGCGTTCATTCGTATCCATTCGCGGCCCATCTCCTCTTTGCTGTAGGGAATGCCCTCTGTGGCATTCCGGAGTCGCAAGTGGTTCCGGAACGCCACGGAGGGCGTTCCCTACAGGATTCGTACCCAATCTTCGATCCCCTTCCCGCTCACCAAACTTCGATCTCGGTCTCGAGCTCCACTCCCAAACGTTCGGCCACGGTACCGCGCACCATTTCGATCAGTTGCAGTACATCCTTGCTAGTCGCGTCGGGTTCGGTCACGACAAAATTCGCATGACGATCGCTGACTTCGGCCCCGCCGACCCGCGCGCTCTTCATGCCGGCTTGCTCGATCAACATGCCGGCACTAATGCCGCGCGGGTTTTTGAAAATACAGCCGGTACTTTGGTGCCCCAACGGCTGACTGGCTTTTTTCATGATCCAGTTTTTTTGCATCCGCTTGGTCAGTTCTTGCGGGTCTTCGCTTTCTAGCTGGAATTCGCAATCGAGAATCACCAATTCGTCCAAGCTGCTTTGACGATACGAGAACACCAAGTCGTTGCGATCGCGCTGAACAATTTCGCCGGCGCGGGTCATCGTGGTCGCGCGGTTGACCCATTGGCCGATGTCGCCGCCGTGGCTCCCCGCGTTGCCGTGCAACGCACCGCCCAACGTGCCGGGTATGCCGACCAGTGTTTCGAGTCCCGCCAACCCCTCGCGGACCGCGGTCGAGACAATGTGTCCGAGCCGCGCGCCGCCGCCGGCAGTAACGGATTGTCCGGTGAATTGAATGTGGTTGAACGCCGGCGCGGTGAGCCGCACGACAAGACCATTCACACCTTCATCGCGGATCAGCAAATTCGATCCGCCGCCGAGCAATCGCACGCTCACCCCTTCGTCACTGCAGCGGCGAACCAGCACGGCCAGTTCATCGACCGAATTCGGTTCGGCGAAATACTGCGCCGGCCCACCGAGTCCGAACCAAGTGTGCGGTGCCAGCAGTTCGCCCTGGCGAACGAGTTTTTCGAGACCTGTGACGAGTGGCATTGAGAAGCATCTCCGCTAGGTGTTTGTCGGGTGCCATGCCACGGCTTTTCGTGGGCATGGCGAGAACCGTTGTTCTAAAGTCAGCGTTGAAGTGCAGCG